>JACDEC010000272.1 GCA_013816645.1 Planctomycetota bacterium | reverse complement strand
GCGGATCGCCGCGCACCCGGCGATCCCGCGCATCGCCATGCGCGCCACGCTGCTCGCGCGTTCGCAGTTCGAGGAGCCCGAGTACGTCGCCTACAACAAGGCCTACATGTACTGCGACTACCGCGTCGAAGCGGTCACCGCCGGCACCTACGCCGCCAAGGACGTCCGCGTCGCCCAGTGGGTCTTCCTCGGCCGCAAGCTGCTGACCACCAGCACGCGCGAGGTGGGCCAGGCCTACGACCTGCTGCTCGAGCCGTTCGCCGCGCATCCCGAACTCGCCGACGAGCAGGCCTACGACACGCTCGAAGCGGATCCCGACCGGCCGGTCTTCTGGGACGTGGCGCCGGTCGCCTACCCGCCGCCTCAGCCGGTGGCGCCGGACGCCGCTCCGTAGGCATCGATCGCCACACGCGCTTCCACCCTAGCCCCGGCGGGCGGTCGACTGCATAGATGCGTCGAGATGGGCGGACGCTTCTCGATCGCCCCGGATGCGCTGGCCGGCGGCCAGACACCCGCGCAGGTGCGGGAAAGTCCGGGCACGCATTTTGACTCGTCGTCTCCATTCCATAGCTTCCAGGACATGCCTGTCCGACCAATGACCCTGCATCGCGGCAGCCGTGTGGCTATCGAGGCGATCACGAACTGCGCCCGTCGGACGTTCCTGCTCGGCGCGCTCATCACGGTGAGCGCCGCCGCGGCTGAGGTGGATCCGGCGCTTCCTGAGTACCGTGCCAGTCCCGCTCCGCTCGCAGGATCGCTGAACAGCGTCGGATCCGACACGCTCAACAATCTGATGACGTACTGGGCCGAAGGATTCCAGGCGCTGCATCCGGGGAGTACGATTCAGATCGAGGGCAAAGGCGGCGATACTGCGGAGTCGGCCTTGATCCGCTTCGCTCGGATCGGCCCGATGACCCAGCCGATGTCCGAGCAGGCGGTGGCGGCATTCACCCAGCGTTGGGGGTACCCGCCCACCGGCATCGTCGTCGCCCTCGATGCCCTGGCGGTATTCGTGCACCGCGACAATCCGGTGCCGAGCCTCACGTTCACGCAGGTGGACGCAGCCTTCTCGAGCACCCGCCGCCGCGGCGGTACCGACATCGCCACCTGGGGCGATGTCGGCCTCGCGGGAGATTGGGCGACGCGGCCGTTGGTCTTGTCCGGGAGGAACTCCGCCTCAGGCACCTACGGTTTCCTGAAGCGGGTCGTGCTGGAGCAGGGCGATTTCAAGACGACGGTGACCGAGCATCCGGGTTCGCGGGCAGCGGTCGCCGCCGTCGCCGCCGAACCTGGCGGCCTCGGCTACAGCGGTCTGGGCTACGCCACTCCTGGCGTACGCGCGGTGCCGCTGGCGGACGCCCAGGGGGCAGTCGTCGAGCCCACCGCCGACAACGTCGTGGCAGGGCGCTATCCGCTGCAGCGCTCACTGCGCCTCTATGTCAACCGCCCACCGGGAGGCGACGCGCTCCTCGACGCGTTCCTCGCCTTCGTCCTGTCCAGACAGGGTCAGGAGATCGTGGCCAAGGATGGATACATTCCGTTGAATGCCGCGCTGGCGGCGGAGCAACGGCTGGCCCTTGAATGATTGGGATGCTGCGAACGTCCTACGGCGCGTGACCATTGGCGGATGCGACCGACCATGACACGACCTGGCGGAATACCGCCGGGTCGTGTGCTTTTTTGAAAACACCACGGCCCCGTGAGGTCATCACGGGGCCGAGCCGCTTTTGGTCGGGGCAATTGCCCAGACCCAGAACGTCAACATGGGGGCAGGCTAAGGGTCGATGAATTCTCCCAAGCTCTCGCTGGCGATTTGGATTCGCATCTCTTGATCACGCAACGGCGTCTGCGCGAAGTGGCGTGATGGGCGCTGGTAGAATGTCCCCGCGACCTTCGCGCGGGTACGGTCGTGTCCCCGCAGATGTCCCGGCGGTTCATGTCCCGCGAGGACCTCGTGTGTCCCCGCAATGTCACCGCAAGTCTGGTTATCGATGGTTCGATCGAGCGAAGACTTCTGCCGTCTGCTCTGTCGCTGAACCCGCCTCGGTGCAGGAGCACCAGCGCCGTTGGCTCGGCCATGGCCCTGGGTAGTTTGCCGCCATGCCCGAACCCTTGCCTCCTGTTGCACGTCGCCTGGCATGGCTGCATTTCTGGAATGATTTCACCCTCGATTTCATCACCCCACTGCTGCCAACCGGAGTTGGCGTGGCGTGGCTTGGCGTCATGGAAGGTGTGGCCGACGCTGTGGGTCAGGCGCTCAAGCTGGTGACCGGTCGGGCGAGTGATCGCACCGGAAAACGGGTGCGATGGGTAGTTGCCGGTTATAGTGCCAATGCCCTGTTCCGACCGCTCGCCGCCATCGGTATGCTGGTGGTGTGGCCCTGGTGGATCGTGTGCTGCCGCATCGCGGATCGCGTTGGGAAGGGATTGCGTAGCAGCGCGTCGGACGCGTTGGTGGCCGACTGGGTCGCGCCGGAGCAACGGCCGTGGGCTTATTCAATGATGCGGACCTATGACCACTGCGGAGCGACGGTCGGTGCGCTCACCGCAGCCGGCGTCGCGTGGTATGTCGGCGAACACCTGCATCTCAATCTGGGCTGGGCGGTTTTGTCTCTGGTCGTGCCGATGGTCGCCATGCTCGCCCTGGGCGCAGGCTTGCGCGACCAACCGGATGCGGCCCGGGCGGCGGCCCAGGCACCTCCCGGCTGGTGGCCCCGTGAACCCTTGGTGCGACGCCCACTGCTCATCATCACCATCGCCAGCATCGGCGCGCGAGTGAGCCCCTTGTTGGTGTTGGTCCAGGTCGCCGGTTGGACAGACGCATCGATGACGGACGGCGGCGCTTGGCGTCCATGGCAGATCTGCTTGGCGTGGGCAGCGCTGAATCTCGCGCAGACCATCGCCTCGGCCTGGGCGGCGTGGTTCGCCGATCGGCTTGGTCCCCACCGGCTTTTGCTGGTTGGGTGGGGCGTCGGTGCCGTGGTCTTCACCGCCTTGGCCTGGTCCACCGGCGCCTGGGCGCTCGTCGCCGGACTGGCGTGGGGCATTGTCGGTGGACTGACGGAAGGAGCCGAGAAGGCCTGGCTCGTCTCAGTCGCCGCTCCGAATGAGCGTGCTACCACCTTCGGTGCGTTGGCCCTGCTCACAGCGGGCGCCGCCCTGATCGGCAGTTCAGGCTGTGGCTTGGGATTGAGCGCTGTCGGGCCGTTGATCTTCCTGGCGCCAGCGGTGGCCATGACTGTGGGCGCGATCGGAGTAGCCCGAACACCACGTCGTGCCGCAGGTCTTTGACCACATTCAGTCAGTCACCATGCCGATGCCCTCATCGGGAGAGCGTGGCTGACGGTGCATCAGCAACGCCACTGGAAGGCAATGGCTTGCGCACTACGGCTCCCGTTATCGCGCTGCATCTCCGGCCTCGGTGGGAGTGTACGAACGGGCTGCTGTCACTACAGAAATGCTGGATTGGCGGCGATGCTCGGCCACGGTCAGCAATCGGTCATGGGCTGCATCCCAAAGGATGTAGCCGCAACACGTGGGGATATCGCGGATGCGCAGCACCTTGACATCGGCGAGCAAATGCGCGTTGGCACGATGACAGGCGGCGAGACGGTAGTTGGGGATGCGTTCGCAGAGGTGATGCACATTGTGGTAGCCAATGTCGGCGGTGAACCAGTTGAGAATGCCCGGCAGCTTGAAGTAGCTCGACCCCTCCAGGGCACCGGCGAGGTAGCTCCAGCCTTCGTCGCGGTGGGCGTAGGATTCGGCGAAGTTGTGCTGAATATAGAATACGCAGATGAAGATTGCCGCCGTGACCATCATCATCGCCGCATACAGAGCCCAGAAAAAACCATGGCCCATCAGTTCGCCGCACACGATCCACGCGCCAACCACGCAGATGTTGTTGAAGAGTAGATCCCAGAACTCGCCGGTGGTGTACCAAAACTTCGACTGGTAGGTAAACATCCTGCGCCACTCGAAGCGCCATAGGCAGGCGAGCAGGTGCGGCACATATGCCAGCAGACCACACAGGAGTTGCACCCGCGGCTTGACCACCAGATAGAAAAGGCCACCCGGAAACAGCATCAACGGATGGCGGAGCGTCGTGTAGAGCCCCTGACGGAAGGGGCTGAGCGCGTCAAACTGCGCAACGCTGAGGACTGCCGCCGGACCGCGGTATCGCTCCCAGTTACCATTGTTTTTGTGGTGGTAAGCATGGCCGCGCGACCAGGGATATTGCGGCAGGCCATTGACGATACCGAGGAGAAAGCCGACGGCACGATTGACGCGCGCGCGGCGAAACAGGGAGTAGTGCCCGCAGTCGTGCATCAGCGCGAATGAGCGCGATAGGAACAGCACCATCAGCCCGGCGATCGGCACCAGCAGCCAGGGCAAGGTGTCATGCACGTGATACGCCGCAAACCACAAGGCGGCGTAGGGCAGCAAAACGCTGAGGATTTGCCAGGTGGCTACGAGATCGCTGCTCACCATGAAGGGCTTGAGGTCGAAATCCGAGCGCTGCACCGTGGAGACAGGCATATTCACGGTCGAATAGTCGGAATTATTCTGGCTTGTCCATCATCATTGGGCGACGTGGCGCATAATACGAGCAGGACCCTTCGTGGGATCTTCCTCGACGCTTAGCAATCCAACGTCGAATGGTGTCGAAGCAGCCCCGGCCAGCCAACCCGTCGAGAAGCTGGCTGCCCATCGACGCTCGCGCATCTGCTCGACTCCGCTGATGGCGGCCTCGAACCTGCGCCTCCCTGGCCAGTCGGAATCACGTGACGAAGTTCACGACCGCCGATGGCGATCGCCTGCGGGGCTGGATTGGCCAGCCGCCGATCGAAGCTGATGGCGTAGGAGCGCTCCTTGAGCTTGGTGACCAAGCCGAGGACCCGGACGGCGAAGCTTGCGCAGATGGCGTCGGAGATCGCCGCCGGGCCGACGAAGGCGCCCAGCCCGGCTTGGCCCAGGGTCTTCATCAGGTCGCTGTCTTGGACCTTTGCCACGACGCGCGGCCGCACCGGGCGGTCGGCGCACCAGGCATCCGCAGCTCCGACGCTGCGGTGACCAACGCAGAGCGTCAGCAAGTCGGTGCTCAGCAGGGGAGCTCATCTCGCTGCGCTTGGCCGTGCTCACCCTCTTCCACCCGGATTGGGTATGGCCTCGCGGGTGCAATTCACTGCGGGGT
>JACDEC010000271.1 GCA_013816645.1 Planctomycetota bacterium | reverse complement strand
CTGTTGCGCGGGGTGCGGTGTTTCATGTGGGTAGGGTGCGCTCGCGGCCGGAGCGGCGCGCGGCGCGGAAGGTGGCGCGGCGGGATGCGACGTTGGCGTCGCTGTAGAGTCGGGCGATCAACGCGCGAAAGCCGGTGCGCAGCTCGTCCACGCTCATGTGCGTGGGGGTGAAGGCGACGTCGAAGAGCGTGCAGAGGTCCCAGTTGCCGGGGTCGAGCAGGCGGCCGGCCTTTGCCAGGCGCTCGTGCAGCACCGTGCCGGGGAAGGGGGTCTGCACGGTGATCTGGACCTCGGCGAGGCCGCTGGTGGCGACGAATTGCTCGACCGCGGCGAAGATGTCGGGGCCGTGGCCGTCGAGGCCGAGGATGAAGCAGCCGTTGACGCTGACGCCGTGCGCCTGGATGCGGGCGATGGCGGCGCGGTAGCGGTCGAAGCGCTTGAGCTTCCAGTCGCCGCGCAGTTCGATGCCACCCAGGCCGGTGGCGACCGGGCTCTCCAGTCCGATCAGCACCTGGGCGCAACCGCTGCGGTAGAGCAGGTCGAGCAGCGCCGGGTCTTCGGCTACGGACAGGTCGCACTCGGTGAACCAGCGGACCTGGCGCGGGATCAGTTCGACCAGCAGGGCCTTCCACCACGCGCGGTCGACGAAGCTGTTGTCGTCGGCGAATTCGATGAACGGGTGCGGCCAGCGTTCGCGCACGGCATCGATCTCGGCGAGCACCTGGCGCGGGGTCTTCTGCCGGTAGCCCGCGGTCATCAGCGGCGTCGAAGCGCAGAATTCACAGCGGTGCGGGCAGCCCCGGCTGGTCTGGATCGGGATGCGGTTGTAGCGGGCGGGGTCGAGCAGATCGAAGCGCGGCATCGGTGCGGTGGTCAGGTCGAAGGCCTTGCCGCGCTCGCCGTAGCGCGGCTGCAGCGCGCCGCGCTGGGCGTCGGCGAGCACGTCCGGCCACGACAACTCGCCTTCGCCGATCACCACCGCGTCGGCGTGGGCGCCGGCCTCGTCGGGCAGCACGCTGACGTGCGGGCCGCCGAGCACCACTCGCACCCCGGACGCGCGCAGCCGGTCGGCGAGCGCGTAGGCCTGGCGGATCTGGGCGCTGAACGAGGAGATCGCCACCAGGTCGAAATCCACCGGGATGTTCGCGGCCTCGGCGAGGTCGCGGGCCTCGTGGTAGGCGATCTCATGGACCGGCGGGGTCATTCCGGCCAAGGTGAGCAGGCCGAGGCTCGGCAGCGAGGCGATCACCCGGATGCGTTCGACGAAGCCGGGCAGGGTGAGCCCGGCGCGCATCAGCTCGGGATCGACGGCGCGCACGCCGGACATTGCGATCAGACCGATGCGCATGCCGTCACTCAGTCACGCGGACCGCTCGATGCAAGTATCGCCTGCGCAATCTGGGCAGCGGACTAGCGTCGCAGGAGAGCTGCGATGCTGCTGACCTACGTGTATTTCCTGTGCGGCCGGCGGGCGGCGATCGTCTCGCTCGCCGAGCAGCCGCGACTGCTGTGGGTCGGGCTGCTGCTGGTGATGTCCGCTGCCCTGGCGCGCGAGTACGATGCCGAGTACCTGCTCGCCGAACCGTGGCACCTCCTGCTCTCGCCCTTGGTCTCCTGGGCGATGGCGACGCTGATTTTCGCCCTGGTTTCGACGTCGCGCGGTTACGGGGATAAGCCCAGGCCGGGATGGCGCGCCTATGCCGCTTTCATCGGACTGTTCTGGATGATGTCGCCGATGGCCTGGCTGTACGGCATTCCCTACGAGCGCATGCTCGACGAATCCGCCGCCGTCGACGCCAATCTCAATACCCTGCGTGTGCTGTCGTTGTGGCGGATATTCCTGGCCATCCGCGTGGTGCAGGTCCTCTTCGGTCTGCAGGCGATCCGCGCGACGGTCGTGGTGCTGTGCGTCGCCAATCTGGTCATGCTCGCAGCGCTGCATCTCGTGCCAGCGCCGATCTTCGGGATCATGGGTGGAATCCAGGATATGACGGTGGCCGAGGAGCGCCTGGGCGAGTTGGTCTTCCTGGGCAAATCCTTGGGCATGCTCGCCGTCCTCCCGCTCCTGATCACAGCTGCAGTGGCGCTCGCCGGCGGTGTGCGTAGCCCGGTCGTTCTCGGCACGGTCGGCAGCGGACTACGCCCGCTGGGGTGGCTGGGCGGGGCGGCGATCCTGTTCTGGTGCTGCTGGCTGCCCTGGACCCAGCAGGAGCAGCGCCTGCGTTGGCGCGCCGACCAGGCGGCAACCGTTGGCGCGCCGGCGCTGGTCGCCGAACTCTCTCGCCACGCGGTCCACGAGTATCCATCATTCTGGCGACCCGCTCCCGATGCCGTACGGCGGCAGGAACCCTCGGTCGCCCTCTGCATGCTCGCTGCCTATCGGAGCGAGTCGGCGGAGTGGGTGCGCGTGCACTACCGTCACCGACTGAAAAAAGTCGCGTACAACCACGCAGACGCCGTCCGGCTCCTCGACGCGATCGACTCCGATAGCGATCCCCAGCGTCTGGCTGCGGTCTTTCACTCCCAGTTGAAGTACTTCGCGGAGTTTCATCCGGACCTCTCGCTCCGCGAGCGTGCGGCGCATTGGATGTGCGTGCTGCCGCCACTGGCGGATCGGTGAGCAGACCAGGGCTTGCATTAAGTATTCGATAGATAACTTATCGCCATGATCTCGATCAACGCTCTCGATCGCGGCACCGGCCTGCGCCGTCTCGCGCTGGCTGCGCTATCGCTGGCCCTGCAGGTCGGCGCGATCGTCGCCGAGACCGTGCTCGGCTGGTTCGCCAGTGCGCGTTTCGCTCCGCGCGAGATCGCGGGCGCGCGCCTGGTGGTGCGTCCCGGCATGGTGCTGACCGAGGCGAGCGGTTCACCCGAGCGCATCGGCGAGGCATCCGGAGCGCTGCTCGCCGGCCCCACGCGCTCGCTGCTGCGGGCGATGGGCCTGTTCCCCAAGCTGGGGTCGGCGCGCATGGCCCAGCTGGTCGCCGGCATTCCGGGCGAGCATCGCGCCGAACTCGCCGCCTTCGCGGCCAGCGCGGGGATCGACGCCAAGCGATTGATGCATGCCAACCTGGTCGTCGACACCTGCTGCAGTGCGCTCGGCCGGGTCGCCCAGCCAGAGGCCGGCCGGCCGCTGATGGTGGCGCGCAACATGGACTTCTTCCCGGCCGCGGTGCTCGGCGGCGCGACCCTGGTGACGGTGGTGCGGCCCGCGGGTCGGCATGCGTTCGCCTCGGTCGGCTGGCCGGGCTACAACGCGGTGATCAGCGGGATCAACGCCCATGGATTGACCGTCTGCATCCTGCTCAACTACGCCGCGGCCGGGACGCGTCCCGGGACGCCGATCGCCTACCGGGCGCGCCAGGTACTCGAAGGCGCGACCACCGTCGACGAGGCGGCGCAGCTGTTCGCGGCCTCGCCGGTGGCGTCGAGCCACTACCTGCTGCTCGCCGATGCCGCGGGCATGGCGGTGATCTGGCAGGACGACGCCGGCGTGCATCGTCACGACCCCAGCGGCGGCTGGCTGGCCTGCTCGAACGGTGCGCGCGATGCGGTGAGCGCCTTGGCCAGCGACGATCGCGGTCGCTGCCTGCGCGCACTGGCTGCCACGGGCGGCGACGCCGACGACGCGTGGCTGCGCGCGTCGATGACCGCGTCGTACCTCTCCGGGATCAACGCCCAGGCCATGCTCTTCGTGCCCGCGCAGCGGCGCCTGCAACTGGCGATCGGCACCGGGCGCCTGGCCGCTGCCATCGCTCCCTGGTATTCGGTCGATCTTGCGCCGGCGCTGTCCGGTGGATCGGTCGCGGATCTGCAGGTCACCCCGCTCGGCGCGCCGGTGCGCGCAGCGCACTACGCGGCCTGATCGTCCGCGCTCAGCGCAGGCAGAGCGCGATCAGCACCACGACCAGCACCACCAGCACGATCACCCGCGAGCGCGGCGACGTCGCCTGTGCATGCGGAGCTGCGTATTGCACGCGGTTGGTGACCACCCGTGCCGTCGCCGGTTTCTTCACGCGGTTGGTGCCCGACGACGCGCTGGCGTCGCCGATCCGTTTGGTCACCGCAGTGCCGATCGCTGGGGACGGGCCATTGCCGGGCATGCGCCGGGTGCGGCTGGTCGTCTGGGGCTGACCGGGCAACGAGTTTGGGTTCGTCACCAGCCGGGGCTTGTCCATGTCCCAGGGATCCTCTTCCACCACCGGCTTGGGCGGCGGCGGCACCGATGGTTGATCCTTGCCGATGGTGGTATCCATCGGTTTGCGCAACAAGCGCACCGAGGTGCGGATCTGCTCCGGGGCGATCGCCGCCTGGGCGCGCCGGCAGGCGGTGAGCAGGCCCTGAAGGTTGAGGAAGCGCTCGTGCGGCTCCTTGGCCATGGCGGTGCTGACCAGGGCCCGGGTCTCCGGGCACAGCGATGGCACGGCCTTGCCCGGGTCGGGCACCGGGCCATCGCGTTGGGCGTCGCGCACGTCCTCGGCTCGGCCGGCAAATGGCGGCCGGCCGGTGAGCATGTGGAAGAGCAGCGCGCCGATCCCGTAGATGTCGCCGCTGACGCCGGCGTTGAGCGTCACCAGACGCTCGGGTGCGACATGATCGGGGAAGTCGCTGAGCAAGCGGCGCCCACCGTCGCGCCAATCGCTGCGCGGACCGAGCCAGCGCAGCAGGCGGACCTCGAAACCGCCGATCTGCGAGGGCACCAGGCCGATCGCCTCGGTGGCGAGTTCGCCATGCACCAGCCCGAAGCGGTCGTGCAGCCAGGCCAACGCCTCGGCGGTCTGCTCGACGATGCGCAGCGCCTGGATCTCGGGCAGGGGCATGCCGCGGGTCATCTCGTCGGCGAGGGTCACGCCCGGCGCGGCGGCGAACACCAGGCACGGTCGACCGTCGCGTTCTCCGTGATCGACCAGGGGCAGCAGGAAGGTGTGGGTGGCACCGACCAGGCGCGGGAAGAGCCCGCGCAGCCGACCCGAGTCCGGCGTGGTCTCGCTCCAACGTTGGGGCAGCATGCATAGCAGCACGGTGCCACCGGTGATTTTGGAGCGCGCGTGCCAGCTGTCGGCCCAGCCATCGCTGCCCGCAGTCTCACCGAGTTCGTAGCGATCGCAAACGTCGCCTGGGGCTGCATTGGCGTCCGTCATGCGCGGGTCATGGTAGAACGCCGACGCTGTTCGGCTAGTCCAGGCTGGTCGTCGTCCTGCAGCGCGT
>JACDEC010000270.1 GCA_013816645.1 Planctomycetota bacterium | reverse complement strand
GGCCACGGCCGGCGAGGCCGGCAGCGCCCCGAGCACGGCACGGCGATCGACCCGCAGCATCGCCGGTTCATTGGCCGCGAGGCGCTCGAGCCAAGCTTCGCATCCGCCGCCGGCACCGGCGCAGGCGGTGCGCCAGGTGCGCAAGCTGGCGAGATGCACGGGCTGCCATTCGCGGCGGCGCGACGGGCTGGGCGTCACCGACTGGCCGACGCGCACCGTGAAGCCAGGCGATGGCTGATCGAGGATCGACTGACCGGTGGGGCGCTGACCGGAGAGCACCGCCAACACCTCTCCCCCGCGCGGATGCTCGGCCAGGAATGCCCCCCAGGCGGCGGCGAGCAGGTCGGCGTCGCTGGCGCCAGACCATTCGGGCTGGGCCTCGCCGGGGACCGGACCGGCGGCGAAGACGCGCATCCGCCCCGGGGGCGTTATGGCGGCGCGGCGGCGCGCGAGGTGCTCGGCCAGGTCCTGCATCGTCGCGGTTGTAGTCCCCTGCGGGCGGCGGCCAACGGTGCGTACGCCCGCACTGGGCACTGGCTGCCGGTCCGGCCCCCCGTAGGGTGTCGCCCCTCCGGAGCTGCCCATGTCGTCCTCGGCGAATCCCGAATCCGCGAAGCGTCCCGCCGACCTGATGAAGAAGGTCGTGGCCCTGTGCAAGAGCCGCGGCCTGGTCTTCCAGAGCTCGGAGATCTACGGCGGCCTCAAGAGCGCCTACGACTACGGCCCGCTCGGTGCCGACCTCAAGCGCAACCTGATGGGCGAATGGTGGAGGGACATGGTCACGTCGCGCGAGAACGTGGTCGGTCTCGATGCCTCGATCATCATGCACCCCGATGTCTGGCGGGCCTCCGGTCACGCCGCCGGGTTCAGCGATCCGCTGGTCGACTGCCTGGTGTCCAAGGAGCGCTTCCGCGCCGACAAGGCGCCGACCGTCGAACCCGGCGCCGAGCTGCCGATCACCTGCCCCGACAAGGGCGTGGCCAAGGATTGGGCCGAGCTGATCGAGAAGCGCTTCGGCGTGACCCTCGACCGCGACGCCAACGTGCTCCACGGCATGCGCTGCATCGACAAGCGCACCGTCGGCTTCTTCACCAAGGGGTCGACCGCCGCGACCAAGAGCTTCCCCTTCCGCGGCTACGTCTCACCGACCTTCGGCTCGTGCTTCCTCAGCGACGAACGCCAGTTCAACCTGATGTTCCGCACCGCGTTGGGCGCGGTCGACCCGATGCAGGATGTCGCTCAGGTCATGGCCGAACTGACCTCGGCGGTCGATCTGATCGTCGCGGTGCGCTCGCGCTTCGCCGCCGAGGCCACGAACGCCGAGCATGTCATCGCCCGCGCGCTCAAGGACGGCGATCGCGCCAAGGTCATCCGCGCGGTGATCGAGACCATCACCGGACCAACCATGGCCTACCTGCGGCCTGAGACCGCGCAGGCGATGTTCGTGCAGTTCAAGAACGTGCTCGACGCCACCGGCATCAAGCCGCCGTTCGGCATCGCCCAGATGGGCAAGAGCTTCCGCAACGAGGTCACGGTCGAGCACTTCATCTTCCGCTCCTGCGAATTCGAGCAGATGGAGATGGAGTTCTTCTGCGAGCCCGGTTCGCAGAAGGAATGGATGACCTATTGGAAGGAGCAGCGCATGGCGTGGTGGCAGCGCTACGCCAACTACCCCGAGGCCTTCCGTTTCCGCCAGCACGCCAAGGACGAGATGGCGTTCTACGCAGATGACTGCTACGACGTCGAATACCTCTACCCCTGGGGCTGGGGCGAGCTCGAAGGCATCGCCTCGCGCACCGATTACGACCTCGGTCAGCACGAAAAACATTCGGGCGCCAAGCTGCGCTACACCGATCAGGAAAAACCCGACCCGGTGACCGGCAAGAAGCCCTGGCAGTACAAGCCGTACGTCATCGAGCCGGCGGCCGGAGCCACCCGCGCGGTGCTGGCCTTCCTGCTCGACGCCTACCACGAAGAGGAGCGGCGGACCGCCGACGGCACCGTCGAGATCCGCACCGTGCTCAAGCTCCACCCGCGTCTGGCGCCGATCAAGTGCGCGGTGCTGCCGCTGGTCAAGAAGGACGGCATGCCCGAACAGGCGCGCGCGATCATCCAGGCCATGCTGAAGGCCGGCATCGCCGCGAAATACGACGAGAAGCATGCGATCGGCAAGCGCTACGCCCGCCACGACGAGATCGGAACCCCGTTCTGCGTCACCGTCGACGGCCAGACCTTGCAGGACGGCACGGTCACGCTGCGCGATCGCGACACCACCGAGCAGGTGCGGATCCCCGCCGCCGATGCGGTCGAACAGGTCCGACTCCGTCTGATGGGTTGAACCGCGATGCTGCGGCGGCTTTGACCAGTCGGACCTGCGACCCCCTCCTGGACCAGGAGTTGGAAGGTTCCCGTATCCGGTGGTCATTCAGTCGGTCGCGACGCTAGGTTATTCGCGAAAGCCGGGGTTGCCGACCCACGCTGCGTCCCTACGCTGCCATTTGCGACGAATCGAAGCGATGTCCATCAAACTTGTCGGATCATTCGGTTCCTGGTCCCTCCCCGAGGGCGTGACCTTGCTCGGGCGCAGCAAGGACTGCGGCATCTGCATCATGGATTCGCGTCTGAGCCGCCTGCACGCGCGTTTCATCGTCCTCGGCGAACGCATCGAAATCGAGGATCCGGGCAGCACCAACGGGATCGTGGTCAACGGCAAGCGGTTGTCGTCGCGTCGGCACCTGCTCAACGGCGATCGCCTGATCATCGGGCCCTGCGACATGGTGGTGGTGATCGACCGCACCGTCCGCATCGAACAGCGCCTGGTCACCCTCGCGCCGAGCACCCAGCCGGTGCGCAACGTCGACGGCAACCATACCGAGCCGATGCAAGCCCTGACCGAGTCCGACCTGGTCCAGGACGATACCCTGATGGATGCGGCGATCGCCGCGGCGGTGAAGAAGTCGCCGCAGAAGACCATGTCGCCAGGCGGGTTCGGCTCGGCGAACAGCGGATTGCAGCCGGTGGTGTTCGACAAATCGCAGCACGAGGCGCCGCTCGAACTGCGCCGGCCCGACGCCGAGCAGCAACAACCCGCCCTGCGTTCGAACCTCCGGCTCACCGAATCCGGCGATCTGCTCACCCACTCCGCTGCCTTCGAGCGATCCCCGCCGCCGGGCGTCGAGCAAGGTGAGCGATCGGGCAGCCGTATGCCGTCGAGCATGGCGCCGTCCCATCAGACCACGGCGCTCGGACCCTCGCTGGCCCTGCGGCGGCTGCGCCTCGGTGCCGCCGCCTGCGACGGCGCGTCGATCCTCGTGCGCATCGCGATCCTGGCGCTGCCCATCCTGATCTGCGGCTATGGCATCGCCCTGGTCCAAGCCGGCGCAGCGATGCAGCACGGCCTGCCCGTCCTAGGCGCAGGTGACCGGGCCGGCGCGGTCGACCTGGCGCTCAGCCTCTTCGCACCGGGAGGGCTGGCGCGCGCCGGGGAGATGCTTGGCACCTTGCGCCACAGCGGCCAGCGGCCCTTCCTGATCGTGTTCCTGGCATTGACCTGCGGGATGCTGGTGGCGGTGCAGGCCTACCTGTTCGCCACCGTCGTCGCGACCATGCGGCACGGCGCTCCCTACTGGCACAGCCGCTTCGGCCTGGCCGTGGTCGACGCCCGCACCGGCGATCCGCCGACCTGGATGGCGACGATGATCCGTTGGCTGGCGCTGCTCGCGCTCTGGCCGATCGCCCTGGGGTTCGCCGTCGCTTCGCGCCGCGGACCGCACGATCGCATCGCCGGCACCGAGCTGCGCCGCCGCGCATCGCTCGCCTCGACGCCTCCTTCCGCCTTGTAGGCTCGGGGTCGCCAGCAAGCTGGGCCCCCTCCCGAGGCCAGCCCATGCTCGACCTGCTCACCGGACCGATCACCGCCCGACTCGCCCAGCATCTCGGCGTGCCCGCCGCGACGGTCGCGTCGCTGCTCGCGCCGCCGGCCAAGGGAGTCCCGGCGGACGTCGCGATCCCCTGCTTCCAACTGGCCAAAGCGCGCGGCGTGCCGCCACCGGCGTTGGCCCAGGAACTGGCGACCATCGCCCAGTCGCTGCCCGGAGTGCGGGCGGCCGCCACCGGCCCGTTCCTCAATCTCACGCTCGCCGCCTCGGCGGTCGCGCAGGCCATGCTGCCGGCGCTGGCCAGCGATCCGCGGCAGGCCCTGCGTTCGCGCGCCGGCGCTGGACGCACGGTGTGCGTCGACTTCTCGAGCCCGAACATCGCCAAGCACATGGCATTCCACCACATCCGTTCGACGATGATCGGGCACGCGCTGGCCAGCTGCTACGAGGCCGCGGGCTGGAAGACGGTGCGGATCAACTTCCTCGGCGACTGGGGCACCGCCTTCGGTCGGCTGATCGCCGGTTGGAAGCGCGAGCAGCTCAGCCTCGCCGACCTCGAGGCCTCGCCGAACAAAGTGACCTTCCTCAACCAGCTCTACGTGCGCATCTCGCGCCTCGAGAAGGAGGACCCCACGGTCGAGGAAGAGGCGCGCCAGTGGTCGCGCCGCTGCGAGCAGGGCGACAGCGAGGCGCTCGCGTTGTGGCAGATCATCCGCACCGCCAGCGTCGCCGCCTGCCAGGAGATCTACGACCTGCTCGGCGTGCGCTTCGACGACTGGAACGGCGAAGCCCACTACCGCAACGCCATGGGCCCGATCATCGCCGAACTCACCACCAAGGGCCTGCTCAAGGAGGACCAGGGCGCGCAGGTCGTGGATCTCTCGTCGGTGGGCATGAAGAAGCCGTGCCTGATCCTGCGCTCGGACGGCGGCAGCCTCTACGCGACGCGCGACCTCGCCGCCTGCGACGACCGCTACGCCCGCTACCGCTTCGACCGCTGCCTCTACGAGGTCGACCTCGGGCAGTCCCTGCACTTCAAGGAATGGTTCGCCGTCGCCAAGCTGCTCGGCCGGCCGTTCGCCGACAACCTGCGCCACGTCGGCCACGGCATCGTGCTGATGTGGAACGACGAGAGCAGCCAGTGGGAGAAGACCGCGACCCGCAAGGGTGTGCCGATGATGCTGATGGACGTGCTGCAGGAAGCCATCGAACGCGCGCGCGCCGTGGTCGCCGAGAAGAACCCCGAACTCGTCGGCGAGGAGCGCGAGCGCATCGCCCACGCCGTCGGCGTCGGCGCGGTGGTGTTCAACGACCTCAAGAACGGCCGCACCGGCGACGT
>JACDEC010000269.1 GCA_013816645.1 Planctomycetota bacterium | reverse complement strand
CTCGATGGCAACGCCTCGTTCGCCACCGAGAGCGCCGCGCCGTTCGCCCTCGCCGGCGACACCGCGGGCGATTACCGGGCCTGGGCGCTTGGCGCCGGCGCCCACACCGTCACCGGCACGCCGTATTCCGCGGCAGGCGCGACCGGCACCGCGGGCGCGACCTCGACCATCACCTTCACCCTGGTGATCGCGCCGAGCGGCACGGGCTGATCGACCACTCCGCTGCGCACGCAGCCTAGGGGCAGTGCCCTGGTGTGCGCGGATAGGGGATGACGTCGCGGATGTTCTGGGTGCCGGTGACCAGGCAGACCAGGCGTTCGAAGCCGAGCCCGAAACCGGCGTGCGGTACCGAGCCGAAGCGGCGCAGGTCGAGGTAGCCGGCGTAATGCGCGGGATCGAGGCCAGCTTCGCGCATGCGCCGTTCGAGGACGTCGAGGCGGTCCTCGCGCTGGCTACCGCCGATCAGCTCGCCCATGCGCGGGACCAGCACGTCCATCGCCGCGACCGTGCGCCCATCGTCGTCGAGGCGCATGTAGAACGCCTTGATCTCCTTGGGGTAGTTGGTGACCACCGCCGGCCGCTTGCAGTGCTCTTCGACCAGCCAGCGTTCGTGCTCGGCCTGCAGATCGATGCCCCAGCGCACCGGGAATTCGAAGCGCTTGCCCGAGCGTTCGAGCGCGGTGATCGCTTCGCTGTAGGTGAGGTGGGCGAAGTCGCTGCCGGCGAGCGTCTCGAGCGATGCGCGCAGGCCCGGCGCCTGCTGCTTCTCCAGGAACTCGATCTCCGGACCACAGCGGTTGAGCGCGTCGGCGACGGTGGCGCGCACGAAGTCGCTGGCCACCGCGCGGTCGCCGTCGAGGTCGCAGAACGCCATCTCCGGTTCGATCATCCAGAACTCGGCGAGATGCCGCGGCGTGTTGGAGTTTTCGGCGCGGAAGGTCGGCCCGAAGGTGTAGATGTCGCCCAGGCCACAGGCGTAGGTCTCGCCTTCGAGTTGCCCGGAGACGGTGAGGTGGACTTCGCGGGCGAAGAAGTCCTGCGCCCAATCGACGCCGCCCTCGGCGGTGCGCGGCGGCTTGGCGGGATCCAGGGTGGTGACGCGGAACTGGCGGCCCGCGCCCTCGCAGTCGCCGCCGGTGATGATCGGAGTGTGCACGCAGGCGAAGCCGCGATCCTGGAAGAAGCGGTGTACCGCGCCGGCGAGCACCGAGCGCACGCCCATGATCGCCTGCACGGTGCGGGTGCGCGCGCGCAGGTGGGGCAGGCCGCGCAGGTGCTCGAGGGACATCGCCTGCTTCTGGATCGGATAGGCTTCGGGATCGACGTCGCCGACCACCTCGATCGCGTCCGCCTGGATCTCGACGCTCTGGCCGCGACCCTGGCTGGGCACCAGCAGACCGGTGACGCGCACGGCGGTGCCGGTGTGCACGCGCTTGAGCAGGTCGCCGTAGTTGGGCAGCGTCGCTGGCGCGACGACCTGCAGGCCGGCGAGGACCGAGCCATCGGAGAGGTCGATGAAGCTGATGCCGGCCTTGGAATCGCGTCGCGATCGCGCCCAGCCCCACACCGTGACCGGTCGACCTTGCGCTGCCGGGGGTGGGGCGGTGAGCAGGTCGGCGATGCGCGAGCGGATGATCATGGCGCGGGTGAGCTTGGTGCGAAGCGCCCGAGCGGCCACTGCCTGTTGGGCCACGCGGCGGCATCCGATCACAAGTCATGGATGATCAGGAATTTACGGTGCGGGAGCTGTTTGTCGCCGGTGTGCGGGGAGGTCGGTTGTGCCACCGCTCATGCCACGTAACGAGTCTTGCGCCGGGGCGATAGCCTGCGGTATGATACCCATTCCGCACAGTCCCGAGGCTCGGTCACTTCCCGGGACCAACCATCCGCGGGCAGCGAGTCGCGGGGGCTTCACCCTCATCGAACTGCTGGTCGCCATCACCATCATCGTGCTGCTCATCGGCATGTTGCTGCCGATGGTCCTCAAGGCGCGGATCTTCGCGCATCGCGCTGGCTGCATGAGCAACATGCGCCAGATCGGCATGATGACCATCCAGTACTGCGATGAGCACAACGACAAGTTCCCCGCGTACTTTCCCAACCACCCGAATTCCGCCGGTGGGCTGTACGGGGCGACCAGCCAACTTCAGGAGTACCTGCCCGAATGCGGCAACCGGGTGTACGTGTGTCCAGCGAGCCTGGGCAAGCCGCTCCTCTACAACGACACCGATCCGGCCGCCATCAAGGGAGGCGCGTACGCCTGGAATGGCGGTCGCGAGGGGTGCTCCTATGGTTGGAATGAACATCTGCGCGCGCGGCGGTCCGATTACCTCTGGTACGACACTGGTCCAACCGGAATGAATGCGGCCGGTCCGAGCACGGTCAGCCAGGTCGCCAGCCCGTCGATCACCTACTGGATCGTCGACTCGGCGAGCGCCCGCTTCGACCGGGGCGGGTGGGGCAGGCGGTTGCTCTCGGGCTACCGACACGGCGGCAAAGTTCCCCAGCTGACCGGCAGCTGGCCGAATCCCGAGATGTTGTCCAAGCCGGGCGCTGCCGGATTCAATGCGTTGATGGTCGATGGCCATGCCCAATGGGTAAAATGGTCGTCAAATTGGTCGAGCGGCGAGCACGTCGCATGGGATTAATCGATCTTGCTGAGATCAACAGGGCCTGAGTCGTCAATTTGCCTCATCGTCGGATTGAGGGTAGACTCTCCTATGGGCGCAATCCATCCGCGGACGAGCGGTCACGGCTCCACGGACCAGATGTCCCAGCGCAGGGACGCAGGCCGATGCGCCTTCACCCTCATCGAACTGCTGGTCTCGATCACCATCATCGCGGTGCTCATCGGTCTGCTCATTCCGATGGTAATGAAAGGCCGCATCTACGCCAATCGCACGGTCTGCATGAGCAACATGCGCCAGATCGGCATGATGACCATGCAGTACTGCGACAACAACGAGGGCTCATTCCCGGCGTACTATCCCAACAATCCCTCCGATGTCGGTTCGCTCTACGGCGCAACCGACCAGTTGCAGGCCTACCTGCCCGAGAGCGGATATCGCGTCTACCTCTGTCCGTCGAGCATCGGAAAACCCGTCTGCTCCAATGACACCGATCCCAATGCCATTCTCGGCGGCGCCTACGCCTTGAGCGGCGGACGCCTCGCCTGCTCCTACGGATGGAATGAGCATCTGCGCGCAGCGAGGCCTGGCCTCGACTGGTGGAATACCGGCCCCGGCGGCAACTCCGCGGCCGCGCCGATCAACTACAATGTGATATCCAACCCATCGAAGACGTTCTGGATCGCTGATGCGACCAGCGCCCGCTTCGACCGTACGTCGTGGGGGAGGCGGTTCGCCGCGGCCCATCGCCACGGGGGCGCGGCCCCCCAGCAGACGGGAAGCTGGCCGTTCCCGGAGCTGGACAGCAAGCCGGGCGCCCAGGGCTTCAATGCCCTGTTCGCGGACGGGCATGGCCAGTGGCTGAAATACCACGGAGATTTCCGCGAGTGGTCGCTCACATGGTGGGTGGGCGAGCAGTATGCCTGGCAATGATCCGGAGATGAGTCCATGACGCTCGGGAACGCATTCCGCCGCCCATCGCTTCCGCCCGCGGTCGGCGGTCGCTCCCAGCGTCATGGCTTCACGCTCATCGAACTGCTGGTCTCGATCACCATCATCGCGGTACTCATCGGTCTGCTCATTCCGATGGTGATGAAAGGCCGTATCTACGCCAATCGCTCGATCTGCATGAGCAACATGCGCCAGATCGGCATGATGACCATGCAGTACTGCGACAACAACGACGGCGGGTTTCCGGCTATCTTTCCCAACCACCCCTCGGATGCCGGTTCGCTCTATGGCGCGACCGACCAGTTGCAGGCCTACCTGCCCGAGAGCGGCTATCGCGTCTATCTCTGCCCAGCGAGCCTCGGCAAGCCCCTGCTCTACAACGATACCGACCCCATGGCGATCCAGGGCGGCGCCTACGCCTGGAACGGTGGTCGTCAGGGTTGCTCGTACTCGTGGAACGCCCACCTACGCGCTCAGAAGCCGAACCTCGACTGGTGGGATACGGGCGGTGGAACCGCTGCCGCTTCCCCGATCAATTACAGCCAGATCGAGAATCCGTCGATCACCGTCTGGATCACCGATTCGAGCAGCGCCCGACTCGATCGCTTCTATTACGGCCTGTTCTTCATCTCCGCCTACCGACACGGCGGACGGATCCCGTCGCTGACGGGATCCTGGCCCTACCCGGAACTGATCGATAAACCCGGCGCCAACGGCTTCAACCTGCTGATGGCTGATGGCCATGCCAAGTGGATGCCCTGGTCGATAAACTGGTGGGACAACGACAACATCGCCTTCCAATGACTCCGAGAGCGCGGCCCCGCCGGATGCGGTGCCGCGTCCCCCCCCTGGCGCTGGGCGCCAGCGTTGGATACTGCCGCGCATGCCCACGCCGCTGATCGTCAACGGAGCCGCCGGCCGCATGGGCCGGCGCATCCTCGCCCTCGCCGCCGAACGCCCGAACGACTTCCGGATCGTCGCCGGCGTCGATCGCGAGAGCGGCTCGCTGCGCGATCTCGGCATTCCCAGTTCGGCGCCGCTGGTCAGCAAGGTCCCGGCCGAGCGCGGCGCGGTGGTCATCGACTTCAGCCACCACACCGTGTTCTACGGACTGGCCCAGCACTGCGCGACCGCCGGCATGCCGCTGGTCAGCGGCACCACCGGTATCCCGCCGGCCGAGCTCGACGCCGGGCTGGCCGCGGCCGCGGCCGCGGTGCCGGCGATGCACGCGATGAACTACAGCGTCGGCGTCAACGTGCTGTTCCAGGTCGCCGCGCAGATCGCCAAGACCCTCGGCGAGGACTACGACATCGAGATCGTCGAGGCCCACCATAACCAGAAGGTCGATGCGCCGTCGGGCACCGCCTACGGCATCACCGACGCGATCTGCGCCGCCACTGGGCGTACGCGCGCGGATCTCGTGCACGGCCGCGAAGGTCAGGTCGGCAAACGTCGCAAGGGCGAGATCGGCGTGCACGCCATGCGCCTCGGCGACGTGGTCGGCGAGCACACCGCCTATTTCGTCGGCAATGGCGAACGCATCACCATCGGCCACCTCGCCCACAGCCGCGACATCTTCGCCGGCGGCGCGCTGCGCGCCGCCGGTTGGATCGCCAGCCAGGCGCCGGGTCGCTATGCGATGAAGCAGGTGCTGGGAC
>JACDEC010000005.1:16904-18812 GCA_013816645.1 Planctomycetota bacterium | reverse complement strand
CGAGACTGGATCCTGCAGGCGCCGATCGCGCAGGGTGCGCAGCACCCGCGGCGTCGACCCGCCGACATCCAGTTCGAGGACGGTGCGCTCGCCGCGGCAGACGATCCACATGCGGTCGGCGCCACCCTGCCGCGAGCCGTGGCTGAAGGCGCAGGGGTTGCGGCCGACCTGGACCAGCCCGGTCGCGGTCGGCTGGGCCAGCTTGACCTCCAGCGACGCCAACGACCCGGCGTCGAAGGCCGCGATCCGACCGTCGAGCGTGCCGACCAGGAAGCGCGTCGCCCACGGCGTCGGCTTGCGTTCAGTCGGCCAGCCGCAGGTGACGAAGGTCGGTTGCGGCACCGGCAGCGTCGCTGCGACCTTGGGCAGGGCGGAATCGGGGATCGCGCCGGGCCACGCGGGCTCGGTCGGCGGCGCCTTCTCCAGGCACTCCGCGCGGACCCAGCGGAAGAGCGGAGCGAGGTCGAGCAGGACCAGGCGGTTCTCGGCGCGGGAGGCGATCACCGCGTAACCGCGCCGGGGATAGCCGATGCCGGTGCGCACACCGCCCGGCTCGGCGTCGAGCCAGCGCTTGCGCACCGCGGCATCGGCGAGGTTCCAGTCGGCGTCGACGCCCTGGTTGATGTCATGGATGACGAAGTCGCACGAAGAGGCGATCGCCGTCGGCGTGCGCATCGAATCGGGCAGGTCGACCAGGCCGATGAAGCGCATCTCCTCGAAGAAGCCGTTGGCCGGGATCATCCAACGCTTGGCGCGCATGGCGATGATCGCCACCTGGGCCTTGAGCTGGTTGACGTCCCACACGGTCACCAGCGCGAACTCGTTGCCGCCGGTGAGCGCCACCGCGGTCGGGACCTTCCCTTTGGGCAGCAGCGCGATCGGGAACTTGTCGCCGCTGTTGCCGCTTCCCGAGGTGGTGAGCACGCCATTGCGGAAGGCGACCACCGCGTGGTTCGACCACGAGGTGCGCGCGCGCCCCATCGCGACCGGGGTGCGACCCGGATCGTCGCGCATCGCGGTGCGGAAGTTTCCCTGGGTCAGGCATGGATCGACGGGCTCGCTCCACCACTGCCCGCCGTCGGGCTTGCCGATGCCGGTGCGCAGCCAGTAGCGGTGCCACAGCGCCTTGCCGCCGTGGTTCTCGTGCTCGGACCAACAGAACGACGCCCGCGAGATGCCCGGAGAGCCCTCCTTCTCGGGCACGAAGGCGATCTGACCGCCGAGGCCGGTCCAGTCGACCGCGGCATCGTTGGGCTTGAGCCACTCGTAGACGCCGTTGGCGATCTTCTGGGGGATCTCCGGGGCGTCGTCGCTGCCGCCATCCTTGTGGAAGAAGGTCCACCCCGGCCCGAGGCGACGATCGACATCGCGCAGGTCGAGGCTGGCGCAGGCGCGAACGTACGCGGAGCGGCTGATCTTGCCGGTCTTGTCGAAGAGCGCGGCGTCCCAGGTCTTGGCGGACGTCGCCTCGTCAGCCGGCGCCGCGCCCGCGGCGCTGAGCGCGGCGAGCGGATCGACTTCGGGCGCGATATCGCCAGCGGGCGCCGGCGCTGCGGGAGTCGCCTCCGCCGTCGTGGTCGTGCCCGCCATCGGCGGCGCCGCGGGCGCGATCTCGACCGCCGCGGCCAAGCTGGAATCGCGGCGCCGCAGTTCGCCGAGCAGGGTGCGGAATTCGACGCCGTCGGCCTTGATGACCCGGTGACTGCGGGCCTGGCGCAGCCAGGCTGCCAGGACTTCAGCGGGAGCCTGCGCGATGCGCCTGCGCAGCAATGCCAGCACCGCCCGATCATCGACCAGCTTCCACGGCAAGGTCTTCTCGCCGCTCGCGTTGGCGAAGGTCGCCATGTCGGTGGTCGCCGCGGCCAGCGTCTCCTCGCGTTGTTCACCGGCGGCCAAGGCGAGCATCAC
>JACDEC010000005.1:0-16894 GCA_013816645.1 Planctomycetota bacterium | reverse complement strand
TGCCCGCGTGGGCGATCAGGTGGGCGACGAGGATGTCGCGGTCACCAGCGTCAGCGGATTCGCCCGCTGTTGCCAGGGGACCGAGCGCGGCGCACATCATCATAGTCAGGAAGCATGATGAAAACACGGACGGGCACGCAGGTTGCATGCTGGTCGTACCGTGCCCTGAGCGGTGCGTTGACTCGCGCGTCGACTATCCCTGCGAGCGGTGCCTGTGGAGGTTATTTCAGTTCGATCGGCGCGCTGAGGAAACAGGTCGAGCGCCGGGACCCCACGTCGCGTTGCGTCCGCTTGACTCCCGACCAGGGGGGCCGTTCCGAACTGCGTTCGTCCCACGTGGTCGCGTCGTCCTCCATGACGGTGGTGCAGATCTGGTTCCACAACGTCGCGAGGATCGCCCCGTCCACGGCGGGGAGCGTGAGCGGCAGGGAGGCATCGAGATCAGGGCCCGCCGATCCCGCGGTGAGGTAGATCGCGCGGTTGTAGCCGTGCAGGCGCATCGCCGATTTCAGGTACCAATCCGCCGGGAAGGATGCCGCCAACTGGGGCTGGCCGACCGCCATGCGGCATTCCGGCGGCTGGTAGACCGCGTAGGCGAGCACCAGCGGGTTGCCCCAGGCATCATTCCAGGCGCGCTGCGTGGACCGGTCGCTGGCGTACTCGGCGAGATCCCTGGCCAAACCGGCCCTGACCGCGAATGCACCGGAGAGTCGTGGCCAGAGTTCGTGCAGGCGGTGCGGCTCGCGTGCGCCCCAGGCCGTGCGCTCCGCGACGCTCCAGCCATCGGGATCCCCGGCCTGCAGGCCGAGCGGTCCGGTATACCAGGCTTCGCGGATCCAGTACGAGCGCGGAGCGCCCCAGGGATAGGCCATGACCAGCGGGTTGCCCGGTGCAGCGACCGGGACCACCGGATTCCCGGGCGCGCTCCCCGCGAGGTCGGGGAAGCAGCGGTGCCAGGATTCGACGGCCGCGGTATCGGGATCGTCCGGGGTGCTCGCCGCGCTGGTCTTGGCGCGGTAGAAGTCCTTGGACCCGGCGAGCGGCAGCTCGCGCTGCAGCAGGTAGGCCGAACTGCCTTCGGCGTCGCCGAGGCGGGCGAGGGCGGTGGTGAACGCTTCGATCCGCTGGGTCGTCAGCAGCTGCCGGGCGCGGTCGCGCAGGATCCCAGCCGTCGGTACGATCAGCGCCATGAGCACGGCGATGATGGCGATCGCGACCAGCAGCTCGATGAGCGTGAACGCGCGCCTCACCACGCGCCACCCACGGGCGGGAAGGCCAGGCGCTGGATGAAGCGGATCGTGCCGAGGTAATTGCGCGGCATGCTCGCGGAATTCATGAACACCTCGCCCTGGTCGACATGGCGGCTGGTGTTGACGGGGTAGGTTTCATACCAGGTGGATTTGGGTTTCTGGCCGTCATTGCCGCGGGCGAAAGCGAACGCCGTGTCCTCGCCGCCGCCGACCGCGGGGCTCCACTCGATGCGGTACCATTGGCGCACCTCGGCGGCGACCAGGTTCTCGAACAGGTCCTGCGAGCCGAACTCGACCGTGGCGCCAGCGGCGACGACTTCGGCCCAATCGCGCCAGCCGCGCGACGCGCCCGCGCCGACGGTGATGATGAAGGTCGCGCCCGGGGTGCCGAGCTTGGCGCGCGGCAGGGCGTTGCCGTCCTCGTCGAGGATGACCTCGGTGCCATCTTCGCGGCGGACGCGGAACCAGCCCAGTCCTGCGCTCTCGGTGACGTAGCTGCGATCGACGGGTACTGCCCACTCCTTGCGGTCCACAGCCCGCGGCGCCGCGATGTTCAGGGTCACGGTCGCTGGAACCATGGGCAGGGGGTCCGGGTTGGACAAGAAGGGGATGCCGAAGGTCGGCAGCGCGGGATCGGTGGGCATCGGATTGCGCGCCGCGATCGGCGCGACCGCGAACGGCGGGTGGGTCAACCGCTGCATGGGCGCGCGATGAACGGTTCCGGGCGCCGGCCACTGACCGGGCACCCAGAGATGGATCGGATCCGTGGCTCCGGAGAGCGCGGGGGTCATCGGCCGGTGGGCGTTGGGTCCGATGCGATCATCGGGCGACATGTCGGTGGTGGTGCCGGGGTATTTCACCCGCGGGTCGATCCAGCCCCAGCCCTCGCGCGGATCCTGGCAGCGCCCATTGGCGTCCATCCGCGCATACCCCAATCGCGAAGATTCCTGCACGAAGCTGATGCCGGCGTGCAGCATCAGTCGGCATTGGGCCAAGGACACGACCTGATCGGCCTGGCCGAGGTCGAGTCGGCTGCGGGCGAGGAACGCCATGACCAGCGCCGCGAGCATGGCGATGATGCCGGTGACGATGACGATGGCGAATCCGGAGCGGGCGCTGGTGGTCATGGTCAATCCAGGTTCCGGTTCATGCGCGCGCCGCGCAGGGTGGTGCCGACGGTGGTGAAGGCGATCTCCTGGGCCATGCCGGTGACCGGGTCGACCAGTCGCACGTGGCAGCCATTGACCACGTTGCCCCACTTGAGGTAACGGCGCACATCGACGCTCGCCCGCGGCCAGGACACCGGCTTCTGCGCGAGCAGCGGGCGCTCGTCGTTGAGCGAGCCGTAGAGGATCGGGAAGGTGTTCACCTTCTCCGGGGCGAAGCGCAGGGCGGCGTGCATCGTGCGGTTGATCGCGGCGGCCCGACGTTGGCGTTCGGCGTAGTTCGCCGGCGTCTCCCCGGGCTCCTGCGGGTGCGCTGCCGCGATGCCCACCTGATTGGAATACAGGTACCAGCCGCGGGTCGAGGCGCGTTCCGCGCTGGTGCAGAACTGGTCGATGCCCCACATGTCCGTGCCTTGGAAGGTGAACCGACCCGAGTTGAACATGTCCCAGGTCGTGGTCTGGTTCGGCGTGCGGTCGAGGAAGCGCAGCGTGTAGGGCTTGGCCGAGCGCGCCGCGCCGTCGACGTCGTAGTAGTCGACCATCGCGTTGGCGGGCAGGTAGTCGAAGAAGCCGTAGAAGCCCAGGCCGTACATCAGCCCCTTGAGCTGGTTCGGCAGCCAGGTGGATCCGACCGGTACGCTGGTACCGCGCAGCGCCACCGCGCCCGCGGCGTTTGCGAAGATGCCGTAGTCACCGAACGCCGATTCGTCGATCATCCCGTTCTGGTTGTGGGGGAAGTAGTGGCCGCCATCGCCCCGGTACCAGGTCCGCGGATCATGCGCCGGCCAGGATGGATCGAAGGCCGCCGACGCGCCGCTGACCGGCCAACTGCCGGCCAGAGCGGTGAAGGGCTGCGGCAGGGTCTGCCAATCGCTGGCATCGCCGGCGTAGCCGCCATTGAAGGGGTAGATCGCCTTGTACGGCGCGCTGGTGCGCAGCGGCTGGTGTCCAGGGCGATCGAGCAGCTCCCAGGAATCCGCCTCGTCGATGGCCATCGCCATGCCGGCGACGAGCAGGCGGTTCTCGATCGCCAGGCGTTCGGTCGCGGTCATCGCCTGGGCGGCGGCGCGGAACCCGGAATAGATCGTGCCGATGATCACCATGCCGAGCGCGATGGCGACCAGCATCTCGAGGAGGGTGAAGGCGCGCGCGCGGACCATCAGGCACCTCAATTGAAGGGCGCGCCGCTGGCGCGCTGGTCGTAGAAGACGAAACGGCAGACGCTGCTGGCGCGCAGGCGCTCGGCGGCGGGCAGGCGGCCGCGGTCGAGCACGCCCTCCGGGACCGTCACGCCCGTGCGGTCGTAGCTCACCGGCGCGATCGCGTCGTCGTTGGTGCGGTCGTTGCGCACCACCCGGCCATCGCGGTTCACTCCGTACTTGCCGAGGTAGACCATCATGTTCCACAGGTCGGTGTCGTGGCCGAGGAACGCGTCCGCCTGGTTGGGATGCGAACCCATCACGCGCAGATCGGGGAGCTGGCCGTTGTAGAAGTGGTTCTCGTACACCGGGCCGAATTCGTTGATCTCGCCGACGGTGAACACCGTCCCTTCGAAGGGCACGCCGGCGCGCGTGGTCGGCAGGCGGAAGCAGTCGGCCAGCTCGGGATTGCGGTTGCTGTTCATGGTGACCTGGGTGCGCCGCTGGGCATTGAGCTGGCGGGTGATGTCGGCCCTGCCGACGAAGTCGGCGTTCCAGGCGTTCATCCAGGACTGCGAACGGGTGGCCATCGGCGCGGCGACGGGATAGCGGCCGCCGTCGATCACCGCGCTGGGCTGCGACTCGAAGTCCTCCCATGCTTGCCAATCCACCGCCCAGAAGACCAGTTCGCGGCAGCGCTGGTCGGGCGTGAACGGCGCGGTCAGCGTGAAGTTGCTGGCCGGTCCGAGGGCGGCCTGGCCGTTGTTCTGCATGTCCTGGGCGTGCGCGACCCAGTCGGCGCTGCCCAGCACCGGCGTCGCCGCCGCCGCCGAGACCGCGGTGGTCGGGACCGGGCGGTCCTGCTCGTCCAGGCGTCCGTTCCGGTCGGTGTCGAGGATGCGCGCCGGATAGTCCCAGGGCGAGGTTCCCGCAGGGTCGCGCGGATCGACGCAGCCGTCGTCGTTGGTGTCCCGCTGCCGACCCGGGAACATGAAGGGCAGGCCCGGCTCGACGATGTCCTGGGGATAGCACCCGCGCCACTGGCGTCGGGTGACCTTGTCCGCCACGACATAGGGCGGGAAATCGCCTGGGGTGTGGAAATCGAAGGTGCCGCTGATCGGATCGCTCCACAGGTCGAGCTCGAGCAGCGGGTGGTCCATCATCACCTGGCGATTGAGCGGCCGACCGGCGCCCCAGTGGTAGGGCCCCGCCTGGTCGGCGTACATCACCGCCATGCGCACCGAGATCTCGTGCCAGGCGCGGATCGCGTCGAGCGTCACGTTGACGCCCTGGTATTCGACGCCCTTCATGTTCATCGAGATCAGCGGGTCGCCGCCGAGCGGCACGCCGGCGGCGAGCTGGGGCTGCGTATGGTAGCGGGTCAGGCAGGTCGCGGCGTGCGCGAGGTAGCGCATGGCCAGGACCCTGCGCCAGCAGCTGGCGAAGGCCGTGGTGTCGATCGGGTCGACCTGCGCATCGGCGAATCCTGCGGCGGATGCCGGGGTTTCGGCCAGCAATTGGGCGCGCGTCAGTCCGACCTGCTCGGCGTACCACAGCGCCGCGACCGTGTAGCCGAGCGCGCCGCGCTTGCAGCGGATGTACTTCGGGTCGGTGTCCGGCTCGGGCAATTGCGGCTCCTCGGGGCCGACGTCGGTGGCGAACGGCAGGTAGCCGAAGGCGCATTCGCGAGGGACGATCGCGGGGAGCTGAGCGGGGTCGGGGTAGGTGAAGGTCGCATCGGGGCTCGACTTGAATACCTCGGCGATGAGCGGGTCGCGGCACAAGGCGTCGTAGCACAGCGGGTCATTGTAGCCGAGGTAGGCGCCGTCCGAATTGGCGACCTGCTGAGGGTTCTCGACGCCGTGCGTCGGCGGCGTCGGGTAGAAGTCCTGGTACGCTCCGACCTTCACCGATGGGTGGTAGAGGATCGAGTTCTGCTGCGGCGCGCCGACCACCGCGACCACGATGCGGCGGCCGTGCGACATCCAGCTGTCGTCGCTGACGAACGTGTTGGAGGACTCCTGGGTCTGGATCGGTGGCTTGGGCGAGAAGTAGAAGAGCTGCGCGCCGCTGTCGAGCAGCTGCGCGATCTCGTCGCGGTCCGAATCGATGCGCCGCGCGATCGCCTCGGGCAGCGGGAACACCGTGCCGCGCAGGCTGGCCATGCTGCTCTCCATGTCCGGGGCCATCGCCTTGTAGGTGATGCGGGTGTCCCAGGGGAAGACGCCCTCCTTGTCGAGATCGCGCGCGTTGACCGCGACGCCGGGCGCGGCGCCGCGCATCATGTCGGCGAGTTCGAGCGCCTTGGCCGCGGCCAGCGCGCGGTAGCGCACCTGGTTCTGCACGCGCACTCCGGAGGGCAGCACCATGAACAGGGTGATGACGCCGATCGCCACCAACAGCAGGCTGAACGCGATCTCGACCAGGGTGAAAGCGCGGCGCATGGGTCAGAGCTCCTGGGTGCTGATCAGCCCGACCTCGTAGATCGCGACCGCCACCGCCGGCCTGCCGCTGCGCACCTGCAGCACCAGGCTCGCGGGCTGGCCGCCGGGCCCGGAACCGATGCCGCGCGCCGTGCGCGTGACCGGATCGTAGGGGAAGCCCGAGCCGTAGTCGTACCTCCACTCGAGCTGGCCGTTCAGCGCAGTGCCGTCGACCACCACATCGATCAATGGGCTCAGCCGAACCGACGGGATGGCCGCCATCGCCGAGCTGCCCCAGATGACCGATGCGGTGCAGCCGGTCGCATCGCGCTCCAGGCGCACGCCGTAATACGAGGACGCGGTCGCGGGGGTGCGCGCGCCGAGACGGGCGAGGCGGCGCGCGGCTTCGCAGACTTCGCGGATCTCGGTCACCGACTGGTTGAGGCGACCTTTGCGCAGCGCTGGCAGGGTCGAGACGGTGCCCATGGTCGCGAGCAGGGTGGCCACCGAGACCACCACCATGATCTCGATCGCGGTCATGCCGTTGCGTGCGTAGCTCATTGGTTCTCCCAGCTGCGGATGTCGTCGCCGTCCGAAGTCGTGTCGACGCCGTCGCGACCGGCCGACCACACCCCGAAGCGGTGCGAGCGGTAGACACCGGCGGCGAAGCCGATGCGCAGCGGGCGCTTCCAGGCGTCGATCGGGCGGTCGGTGGCGGTGTCGAGCAGTCGGCGCGGGACCGCGGGATTGAGCGTACGCATCGCGCCGCGGTAGCCGCTGGAGATGATCGGCGCCGGGTATTGGGCGCTGGGCGCCAGCACCGCGTTCTCGGCCTGCGGATCGCCATCGACGAGACCGTCGCCGTTGACGTCCCACAGCTGCAAGGTGCGCAGCCGATGGGCACCGCCGGGCAGGACCTCGTCGATCGACAGGACTTTGGCCTGGTGGCCGGATATGGCGGTGGCCAGCGCACGCACCAACGATTCGGTGGCCGAGCTGTTGGCGCGATCGCGGGTGTACGATGCCAGCGGGATGGCCATGCCGATCAGCGCGGCGATCACGCCGAGCACGATGAGCATCTCGATGAGCGTGAAGCCGCTCGCCGTCCTGATCGCCCGCGCCGCGCTCATGGCCACCACGCGAGCTGGAGTTGCGGGACGACCTTGGTGGCAACCTGATCGAAGCTCGGGTACGCTGGCCAACCCTGGTGCGTTCCCCCGGGTAGCCAGCGCACGGTGTTGACGCCATCGGCGCGCAGCATGTTGGTCACCTCCAGGCGATCGCTGCCCGGCGATACCGCGACCACGTGGTTGTTCACCACCAGGGTGTGCAGCTCGGCGTTGGGTGAACGCAGGTACGCCCGCTTGCCGGGCCGGGGCTTGCCCACGGTGAAGCGGGCTTCCAGGTAGCTGAACGTGGCATGCTCGCCGACCTTCGCTGGCTTCAGCACGTTGAGGTCGCTCGCCGCCGACCAGTCGGTCAGCTCCTGCACCGCCACCGGCGGCGGCGTCGCCTGCAGGTAGAAGACGCCGGTGACGCCGATCGGGCGCGGACGCCAGCCGCCGTCCGCGGGGACGCGGCCGTCGATCTCGATGGCGACATCGAGCTGACCTTCGCGCACGCGATCGGTCACGTCGACGGTGAAGGCACTGTCGGGACGCGGCTTGAGCACGGGGTCGGCGGAATCTGCCGGAGCGTAGCCCGGCACGGCGAGCGGCTTGCCTCCGATCCAGATGCGCGCCATCGGCTGCAGGCCCCAGAACCAGGACTCGGTGTTGAAGACCAGGCGGATGCGCTGGCCGTTCCAGGCGGCCGGGATGGCGACGCGACGGTAGCAGCGGATCTGTGCGTCGTCCGCTTGGTCCATCGCAGCGAAGGTCCCGAGCTTGACGGCGGTCCAGGTGGCGGAGTGCGCGGGATCCGCGATCCAACCGTCGGGCGGCGCGTCGGCGGTCAGGCGCCAACCGTCGATCAGCGGCAGCAGATCGGCGGTCGGCGTCGCCGGCGGCGCGGCGATCGCCTTGGAATCGGGGAGCGCGCTCCACTGGCGACGCTGGACATCGAGCCAGTGCAGCACGGCGCGGCCGAGATCCTGGCGGGGAGCGGCGAAGACCCGTGGCAGCATCGGTTCGAGCGCCAGGTCGCCGAACGTGAGGTGGCCATCGGCCCAGGTGGCCTGGTGGATCGGCGAACCGGCCTGCGAGATCTCCCAGACCGCCGCAGCGGAGCTCGGGCGCGCCACCGAGACAGCGCCCGACACCGGATCAGCGGGTTTGGTGCGCATGCAGGCCACGGGGTAGAGATCGAAGAGGCCGTTCTTGCTGCGCCATGGCTCGGCCCACACCTCGGCGGAGGGGGTGTCGCTCTGGCGCGGGACGCCCAGCGCGGTCAGCAGCTGGTCGAGGTAGGTGCGTTTGTCCTGCGCGGCGCGGAAGGCGCGATCGGTGTCGCGCGCTTCGCGCCAGAAGGTCGAGCCCAGGGTGATGACCTGGCCCTTGCCGAGGCTGCGCCTGCCGACCGCGATGCCCATGCCGTCCTGCCACGAGGCGATCGCCTCGACGTCGCCTTCGCTGGTTTCCATGCTGAGTGAACTGCCGGTGACATCGCGGTTGTTCCAGTCGAGCATCAGCCCCCAGCCGTCGATCTCGCGATCGCGCAGCGCGGGGAACAGCGTCTCGGTCGCCGAGAAGCGGATGTTCTTGCCGCCGATGGCGGCGTTCTGCTTGACCTTCATCCCGGTGAGGCGGGCGATCGGCCAGGCATGGGCCTTCTCAGGGCTGTGCATGCCGGTGCGGTGCATCGCCACGAATGTGCCGCCCTGGCGCACGTAGCGCTCGAGCGCGTCGACATCTCCTTCAGTCATCACCTCGGTGCCGTCGTCCCACAGCACGGGGTACGCGTCGACCACGCCCGATGCGACCTCGGGCAGGTCGATGATCTGGGCGGTGCGGCCGATGGCCTGCAGTTCGCCGCGGGTGATGTCCCAATTGTAGGGGGTGTCGATGCCGAGGCGGTTGGCGCGCTCGGAACGCAGCACGGCGAGCGTCGGGCGGACGCGCTCCATCTTGCCGAGGCAGGCAATGAGCTGGCGGTTGCGGGTGATCCAGCCGTTCATCTCGGCGCTCTGCCGGTACTTGTCGTTGTGGAAGACGATGTCGACCGCGTCGTTGCCGAGCATCAGGTAGAAGGCGAAGAAGCGCTTGAGCTCCTCGGCGTCGGCGGCCGGGCTGCCGGGTTCGCTGCTGTGCTGGCCGCCGCGGGCCTGGATGGAGCTGGTCGTCCATGGGGCCCAGACCTGGCCGTTCATGCCGGTGTCGTGCGCGTAGGCGCCGTAGCGCAGGAACAGGTCGCCAAAGGTGTCGTTGTGCCCGAAGGAGGCCATGACCTTGAGCGGACGATCGGGGTCGCCCTTGCGGGTCGCCGCCATGTTGTTCTCCAGCGCCGCCGCGCGCAACCTCGGCGCGAAGTCGAGGGCGTCGAAGTAGCGCCGGTTGAGCGCTTCGGACATGTGCGGGTACTTCTGCCGCCCGATCGACGAGATGAAGATGTAGGACGCGATCGGGCAGCCGCGGGTGTCGATGACGATGCGGTTCTCTCCGGGGACGACGGCGTCGCCGATCTCGAAGCTCAGGTCGTCGTCTCCCGAGGTGGGATTGGTGCTGGTGAGCTCCTTGAGCGGCTTGCCGTTGATCCACGCGCCGACGTGGCCGTGCGCGCCGTGCCACCAGGTGCGCGAGACGTGGAGGAACAGCGGGGGGTGCCCAGCAGGGACCGTGAAGGTGCGCCGCATCCAGTAGGCGGGATTGCGGTCCGGCGACCAGTCGCGCGCGTAGAGCAGCAGCATCGCGTCGTTGCAATCGACCTCGACCCAGTCCTTCGGGGCCCGTGCCGGGTCGAACCAGCCGGCGTCCTTGCCCTGCTTGGCGTGATCCGCCCGGCCCTGCCAGGTGCCGCGCAGGTCGATCTTCGCCGGATCGTCCCAGCCGACGAAATCGCGGTTCATCGGCACGCCGACCGCCTCCCAGTTGATGTAGGCGTCCGCGCGCCCGGCATGGCGCAGGCCGACGGCCTTGAGGTCGAGCTTGAGGTGGTTGCGCAGGTAGTCGTGCCAGGCGCGCTTGGTCTCGGGCATGCCCGCGGCCAGCTCCAAGGCGAGGATCGAAGCACCGCCAAGTTCGGTGGTCGCATGATGACCGATGAACCAGGGATCGGCGGCGACGTGCGCGGCGATGCGCCGACGGGCATCGTGGACCCATGGATCGGTCGCCGGCACCGGCTCGAAGTTCGCCTGACCCATCAAAACCTGGCGGTCGAAGACCGGCGCCATCACCGACGGGCCGTCGGCCTGCGGGATCTGCGGCAGCGGCATGAGGTCCTTGACGAAGCCGGGGCGGCCGGGCGCCGCCCAGCTCAGCAGCATGCGATAGGGGATGCCGTACTTCTTGGCCTTGGCCGAGTACCAGTCGAAGACGCTGGTGTCGAGCACGCCCGGCGCGACCAAGCGCGACTCGCTCGCGCCGGTGGCGCACATCGTCAGGTGCTGCTCGCCGAACCAGCGTATGTCCGCTTCGAGGTCGTTGGGGAGCACCCCGCCGCCCAGCGACCAGAACCCGACCGCGGCGTTGTCGAAGCAGTCCAGCCACACGGGATGGGAGCGCTGCTCGACCGGTTTCCAGCTGGTGGCCTTGGCCTTCCCGCAGGCTGCCGCGAGCGCCGCGCGGGTCGGCGCGAAGACGATGTGGAAGCGCTTCTCGTCGACCCCCAGCACCCACCAGCCCGTGGGCTCGAGGGACAGCACCGTGGCCGGCAGCTCGCTGTCGGTGATCATCTTCACCGGACCGACGGCGGTGCAGTCGGCGAGGAACTTCGAGGCGCACTGTCCGGCGCGTTCGCCATCCTGCGCGGTGATGGTGATCCAGGTGCCGTCGGCCACATCGGCGCGTACGGCGATGATCAATTCACCCAGACCGCGCAACCGCAGCCTGGTTCCGTCCTGGACTGGGGCCGAGCTGGTCGCGGCCGGCCGCTCCTGCGCCTGGCACGGGAGCGCGACGAGGAGGATCAGGAGAGCAAGGAACGATGCGCGCATGGTGTCCGATCGCTGGGTTGAAGGTTCCGCGTCCGGCATATATTCTTATCTAGCAATAATAAAAATAATGTCGAGTGCGTCGATAAACGCTTTTCCCCAACCGCGTGACACTAATGCTTCCAAACCGAAGCATTAGGCGCTCAAAAATACGCGCTTGAATCTTCTAAATCAGGAATATACCTATCCTCCATGCCCGACGTCTTCTCCGATTTCAAGCCACAGCTGCGCCTTTCCCCTGGCGACCAGATCACCAGTTTCCTGCGCGAGCAGGTCCTGTCCGGGGCCCTCGCCCCAGGCTGCCGGCTGCCCACTACTCAGGAATTGGCCCGCCGCTGGGGGGTCACGATCACCGTCATCCAGGCAGCGGTCGCGCCCTTGGTGAAGGAGGGCCTGTTGCTGCGCCGGCCTCGGGTCGGGACGGTGGTCCGTGAGCGCACTGCGAAGCTGGGCCGGATAGGCCTCTACCGCATCACCGATGCGGCGCGCGAGGATCGGGATCACTTTTCGCGCAGCCTCTCCAATCGTTTGACCAGTCGGATCCAGGCGACCGGCGGTTCCGCGGTGGTCTACCCGGACCTGCGACCCGAAGCGGAGCGTACCCTGGCGTTCCCAGCGCTGCTCGCCGCGGTGCGCACCGGGCAGCTCGACGCGGTCATCGCCTGCGAAAGCGAACACCGCACCAACCTGTGGATCGCCAAGCTGCCGGTTCCGACCGCGATCCACGGAGCCGATCCCATGCCCAATGCGGTGTGGCAGGATTACGCGCAGTTCGCCCGCGACGGGCTGGGCTGCCTCGCTGCGCGGGGCTGCCGGACCGTCGGATTGATCTCGACGTTGCCCGACAATGAGAGCTACCCCGACGGCTCGCCGCACCTGACCAGATCGCTGCGCGACACCTTCGTCGCGCACGCCCAGTCGATCGGGCTGGCCACCGCTGCGCCGTGGATCCGCTCGCCCGAGGTCATGTACATCGCCGAGACGGATGCGGAACGTTTCGGCTACGACTGCGTGCGGGCGATGTGGGCGGCGGGCGCCCCGCCCGATGGGCTGCTGGTGTTCACCGACTTGGCGGCGCGGGGTGTGATCATGGGGCTGCTGTCGAGCGCCGGCGCGCGGATGCCGGCCCTGGCCCTGCATCGCAACGCCGAGATCGGACTGTTCTGTCCGATGCCCGCGGATTTTCTCGAAGTCAGCATCGAGGCCACCGCCGGCGCGCTCAGCCGGTGCGTCGAACGCCAGCGCCTCGGTGAGGCGGTGCACTGGACGCTGCTGCCGTTCCGGGTCGTCGCGGGACCGGGCGGGGCTGCTCCTTGAGTGCCTGAGCCTGCCGTGCGGGCAGTCCAGGTATCGGGCCTACCGCTCTGTGCGACGCCTATTCATCAGGTCTCTACATGGTCGAGCGCCATTGCAGGACACGCTCCGCGGTCGAGGCTGGCGATTCTGACCTAGCCGGAGCCAGCTCGCGTGCCGTTCCCAGTCGACCAGCCGACTCCGTCCTGCCATCCACTTCGGACCGCCCACCGCGGCTGGCGGTCGGGCGTGGCGCTCGTTCCGTCCGTGTTGGCGGTCGCCCTGTCGACTGCGGCCGCTCAGGAAGTGGAGCGTGATCCGCCGCCCGCCGCTCCGCCCGAGGATCCGACGACGTACAAGAAGCTGTCCCTCGCAGAGCTCATGGAGGTCGACGTCATCGTCACCTCGGTATCGCGGCGTCCGGAGAAACTGTCAGGCACCGCGTCGGCCATCCAGGTGGTGACCCAGGAGGACATCCGCCGTTCGGGGGCCACCCGTCTGCCCGAGGCCCTGCGCCAGGTCAGCAACCTGCAGATCGCCCAGGTCGATTCCCGCCAATGGGCGATCAGCGCTCGCGGCTTCAACGCCACCTCCGCCAACAAGATGCTGGTGATGATCGACGGGCGCACGATCTACACGCCGTTGTTCGCCGGCGTGTTCTGGGACAAGCAGGACACCTTCCTGCCCGATGTCGAACGCATCGAGGTGGTCAGCGGACCGGGCGCCACCCTGTGGGGCGCCAACGCGGTCAATGGCGTGATCAGCGTGGTCACCAAGAGCGCGCGCGACACCCAGGGGCTGTACGTCGAGGGCGGCGGCGGCACCGAACTGCGCGCAATGGGTGGCGCGCGCTACGGCGACCGGCTCGCCGAGGACGTGCATTACCGCGTGTACGCCAAGCAGCTGTTCCGCGACGACGCCGCCACGCCCGCTGGCGATGACCGTTCCGACCAGATGCAGATGGGCCAGGGCGGCATGCGCATCGACTGGGACGCGAGCCCGACCAGTCTGGTCACCCTGCAGGGCGACATCTACCACGGCGATGTCGAGCAGCCCACTCTGGACGACGTCACCTTCCGCGGTGGCAACGTCCTCGGCCGCTGGACCCAGCGGCTCGCCGAGGAGTCGTCGCTGAGCCTGCAGAGCTACTACGACCGCACCGATAGGCGCATACCCGGCTCGATCAGTAGTCAGGTCGACACCTGGGACGTCGACTTCCAGCATCACTTCCCCTTGGGAACGCGCAACGACCTGGTCTGGGGTCTCGGCTACCGCATCTTCGTCGACGACATCGAGAACGCGCCGACCATCGCCTTGTACCCGGAGAGCGTCTCCCGCGAGCTGTTCACCGGATTCATCCAGGACGAGATCGAGCTGAGCCAGGACGAACTCTACCTGACCCTGGGCACCAAGGTCGGGCACAACGACTACTCGGGGTACGAGGTCCAGCCCAGTGCGCGGATCGCCTACCGCCCGGCGCGCCGGCATACCATCTGGGCGGCGGTGTCGCGCGCCGTGCGCAGCCCCTCCCGTGTCGACAGAGAACTGTTCATTCCGGCGACGCCACCCTACACCATCGCCGGAGGCGAAGGCTTCGACTCCGAGAAGATGTGGGCGTACGAACTCGGCTACCGCGTCCAGCCCGTCGACTGGCTGTCGCTGTCGCTGTCGCTGTTCTACAACGACTACGACGATCTGCGCAGCCGGGAGCAGGTCGCTCCGCCCGCGCCCACGCCAACGGTCCTGGCCAACGGCCTGCATGGGTATTCCTACGGCGCTGAATTCGCCGGCGACGCCCGGCTGCTCGAGTGGCTGCGGCTGCGCTGCGGCTATACCGAGCTGCGCATCGACCTGCGTCCCGATTCCGACAGCACCGACACCAGCGATGGCAGCGGCGAGTCGCACGATTCCGAGCATACGGTGTACGTGCGTCCGTCGCTCGAGCTGCCCTGGCGCATGGAGCTCGACTGCACGTTCCGCTACATCAGCGAGATCGCCAACCAGGACGTGCCCGCCTATGCGGAACTCGAGGCCCGCCTGGGCTGGATGGCGCGTCGCGACCTCGAGCTCTCGGTGGTCGGGCAGAACCTGCTGCACGACCGCCATTCCGAATTCGGCGTCCCCGCCACCCGCGCCGAGATCGAACGCGGCGTCTACGGCAAGGTGGTATGGCGCTTCTGACCGAGGAACCCGGGATCACCGGCCTCGCCCGCGCGCGCGGGCGGTCGGGCATACGTTGCCTGGGCGCGCTGATCGCGTTGTTCTTGTGGGCCGTTCCCGGCCGGCAGGCTGGCGCGGCGGATGCGCCGACCCGGGAGTACCTGGTCAAGGCGGCGTTCCTCTTCAACTTCACCCAGTTCGTGGAATGGCCGGCCGCGGCTTTCCCCGACGATGCGGCTCCCATCCGCCTGGGGATCCTCGGCGAGGATCCGTTCGGCAGGGCCATCGACGACACCGTCCAGGGTGAAACCGTGCGCAACCGCCCATTGGTGGTGGTGCGCTCGCGGCGCGCCGACGAATTGAAGGACTGCCACCTCGTGTTCGTGGCCAGGTCCGAGCGCAGTCGACTCGACGAGGTCGCCGAGGCCTTCGACCAGGCGCCGGTTTTGACCGTGAGCGACTGCGACGGGTTCACCCGACTCGGCGGCATGATCGGCTTTTTTCTCGACGGCGCGAAGGTCCGTTTCGAGATCAATCCCTCCGAGGCGCTCAGCCACGGGCTCAAGCTCAGCGCTCAGCTGCTCAGCCTGGGGCGTCTGGTCGGACCGGAAATCGGAGCCCCTCCGCGATGAGCCGGTTCGATGACTTGCCGCTGCGGCGCAAGCTGATGCTGGTCATCCTCGTGACCTGCACCTTGGTGCTGTTGTTGGCCAGCGCGGCGCTCGCCGGATTCGAGATCGACACTTTCCGTCGGACGATGCTGCGTGAATCCATGGTCCTGGCGGACATTGTCGGCAAGAACACCCAGGCTGCGCTGACCTTCCAGGACGCCACCGGCGCGACGTCGGTGCTCGGGGCGCTGGAAGCCAATCCCGAGGTGGTCGCGGCGCGGGTCCATGATCGCGACGGCGCGGCCTTCGCCGACTACCTGCGGACAGGACCCGGCATCGCGCTCGCTGAGCGGGCGCGCAGCGATGGCCACGAGTTCCTCGATGACCATCTCGTGATGGTCCGGCCAATCACCCTCGACGGCAAACGGATCGGCACCATCAGCCTGTGGATGGATCTGGCCGGCATGCACGAACGCCTGCTGCTCTTCGCGGGCATCGTCGTCTTGGTGCTGATCGGCTCGTTGGCGATGGCATGGGTCCTGTCGGCGTACCTCCAACGTTACGTCTCGCAGCCGATCCTCTCGCTTGCCGACGTCGCGCGCACCGTCGCCGAACGCAAGGACTACACCGTGCGCGCTCCGCCACAGGGGGGCAACGAGGTCGGCGTGCTGACCGATGCCTTCAACCACATGCTCACCGAGATCTACGATCAGAATCAGCGGCTCAAGCGGCAGGCTGAGGAACTCACCCGCTCGAACGCCGAGCTCGAGCAGTTCACGTACGTGAGTTCCCACGACCTCAAAGAGCCACTGCGCATGGTGACGATGTACATGAGCCTGCTCGAGCGCCGCTACGGCGCCAGCATGCCGCCCGAGGCGGTGGTGTTCTTGCACGAAGCCACCGCTGGCGGCGAACGCGCGCAGCAGTTGATCGACGACATCCTGTCGTATTCCCGGGTCGACCGACCGGGGGTCGGGCGCGGGCCGGTGGCGCTCGACGTGGTCGTCGCCGAGGCGCTGGCCAACAACCGCGCCGAGATCGACCGACTCCGGGCAGAGGTGGTCGTGAAGTCGTCGCTGCCCGTCGTCCTCGGCGAACGGCCGCAGCTCGTCCAGCTGTTCCAGAACCTGATCGGCAACGCCGTGAAGTTCCACGGTGACGTCCCGCCGCGCATCGAGATCAGCGCCGAACGCGCTGGCAAGGAATGGACGCTGTCGGTTCGCGACCACGGCATCGGCATCGCCCCGCACTACCAGGAGCGGATCTTCGACATGTTCCAGCGCCTGCACACGCGCGAGGAGTACCCCGGGACCGGCATCGGTCTGTCGATCTGCCGAAAGATCGTCGTCCGACACAGCGGCCGGCTGTGGGTCGAGTCGGAGCCGGGCGCTGGCGCGAACTTTCGTTTCACCCTGCCTGTCGTGGGTGAGCTTGTCGTGGGTGAGCCGCAGCAGGCGGCCTCCCCCACGGATCGCGCCTCCGGCGCTGCCCTTTGAGCATGACGGGTCCTGGGAGTCTGCGCCGGGGCGCCGACTCACATGTTCCGTTGGTCGGTGTCGCGCTCGCGCGCGAGGGCGTGGCGATCGCCAGTGCGGGGCAGGCGCGCATCCTGCCGTGGCCGGTTGCCGCCGAGTTCCTGGCCGATCCGGCACTGACCGTGGTCGTGGGCGACGATCTGCCGGTGCACCACCTCGAGCGGATCCTCGCCGCGCTTGCCGTCGGCGATGCGGCGGCGGCGGGCGTCGCGGCGTCGCCGACCCGCGAGG
>JACDEC010000268.1 GCA_013816645.1 Planctomycetota bacterium | reverse complement strand
GGCATGCTGCCCGCCGGCACCATGCTCGCCTACGGCGGCGCGGTCGAGTCAGGCGCGCCGCTCGCGGTGTGGAAATCCGCGCCGGCCTCGCCGTCGACCACGCTCGCCGCGCGGCGCATCGACCTCGAACTCGCGCTCAAGGAGGACCTGCCGTCGGTAGCGCAGATCGAACGCGAGATCGCCGCCTGCAGCGACCACGTGCTCGCCGAGCGCCTGCGCCGCAAGCGCGGCGTGCGCCGCGCGGTCGGCGACGGCACCACCAGCGTCATGCCGATCTGGCTGTGGCGGATCGGCGACGCCGTGCTGCTCGCCCATCCCAATGAAGCCTTCGCCCGCCTGCAGGGCGAGCTGCGCGCGCAGGTCCCCGGTCGCGCGATCGCCGCGCTGAACCTCAGCAACGGCGGCAGCGTCGGCTACCTGCCGCCGCGCGCGGTCTACGGTCGCGACCTCTACCAGGTCTGGCAGTCGCCGTTCGCCGCCGGCTGCCACGAAGCCATGGTTGCGGCCTGCGCGCGCGCCATCGGCGAACTGGTTCCCGCCGCCACGTCCGCTTCCGCCTGATCCGACCACCGACCCCCGCACCCGTTCCGGAGCCCCGCACCGTCATGGCCAAACGCCCGTCGTCCCTGTTCAAGAACAACAAGCGCATCCGCCTGGGCATCTGGGGCCTGGGTCGCGGGATGAGCTTCTACAAGATGTGCAGCGCCTTGAACATGGACGTGGTCGCGGGCTGCGACTTCAATCCGCACATGCGCGAGTCGTTCCTACGCGACAATCCCGGCGCGCTGGCGACCGGCGACGCCACCGAGTTCCTGGCCAGCGACATCGACGCGGTGCTGCTCGCGACCTTCTGCCCCGACCACGCCGGCGACGCGATCCGCTGCTTGGAAGCAGGCAAGCACGTGCTCTCCGAGGTCACCTCGTTCCACACCGTCGCCGAAGGCGTCGCCCTGGTCGAGGCGGTCGAGCGCACCGGCAAGGTCTACAACCTCGCCGAGAACTACCCGTTCAGCGCATCGAACATGTGGCTCAAGCAGAAGTGGAAGGAAGGCCTGTTCGGCGAGCTGCAGTACGGCGAGTTCGAGTACCTCCACGAGATCCGCTCGTTGGCCTACACCTACATCGACGGGGTGCCGATCGCGCCCGGCGGCACCATGCACAGCTGGCGCAGCTGGCTGGACTACCACTACTACTGCACGCACTCGCTGGGCCCGATCATGCAGATCACCGGCACCCGGCCGACGCGCGTGGTTTCGCTGCCCGGCAGCATCAACCTCGCCGGCTATCCGGTGAAGCGCGACCGGGATGGCGGCGGCCTGGGCGGCGTCGCGCCGTCGCTGATCACCATGGATAACGGCGCGATCGTGCGCAACCTGATGGGCGCGACCACCGGCGACGGCCACGTCCAGCGCCTGTGGGGCACGCGCGGTTCGGCCTTCCAGGGCGTGCACAGCAACCTCTCCCTGCGCCTGGGCGGCGCCGGCCATTCTCCGATCGCCGAGGTCCGCTACGATTGGCCCGAGCTCGGCGAAGTCGCACGCACCACCGGCCATGGTGGCGGCGACTTCTGGGTGCTCTACTACTTCGCGCGCCAGATCCTCAGCGGCGAGCCCGCGCCGTGGGACGTCTACGCCTCGGCCGACGTCACCTTGCCCGGCATCCTGGCCTGGCGGTCGGCCAAGGAGAACGGCCAGGCCTACGACGTTCCCGATTTGCGGAAGAAGAAGGACCGCGACGCCTGGCGTAACGACCACACCGCGCCCAAGCGGCCCGACAACCGCACCCACCTCTTCGGCAAGGCCGCGGATCCGTCGGTGGCCGGATACAATGCCACGATGCGCTCGCTGATCGGATGCACCTTGGCCTACCGCGCCTGGGCAGACTGGGGCAAGGTCGCAGGCGATCTGGTGCGGCCGGCGGAATTCGTCGACATCGTGCGCAACCTGGTCGTCACGTACGCGGAGCTGCGTACGACCTACGCCGAGGCCCGTCGCCTGATCGACGCGAACCCCGGAACCGAAGGCGCGCGCGCGATGCGCGAACTGCTCGAGGACATCGGCGGGGAGCGCGCGGCGCTGGCCAAGACCTTCCTGCCCGCGCTCAGGCGCCAGTTCGCCAAGCTCGAGCGCACCGTGACCCGCGACGACGGCACCGCCGAGCAGTTCGCCTGCAGCCCGCTGGCCGCCAAGGCCAAGGACATCCGCAAGGCCGCGCCGCCGAAGAAGTCCACGCGCTTCGCCCCGGTACCCGTCGGTCGCGATGGCGCCATGTACTACGCCGACGCGCGCGCCCACCACGGTGGTAAGGACGGCCTGCTCTACTTGCGCACCACCATCGCCATGAAGCGCGCAGGCAAGGGCAAGCTGCTCTACGGTTCGGATGGCCCGGTGCGGGTGTGGGTCAATGGCAAGGCCGTCGACAGCCGGGTCGAGGTCGGCAATCCGATCCGCCTCGACAGCTTCAACGCGGCCACGACCTGGAAGAAGGGCGCCAACGCGGTGGTGTTCGCGGTGAACACCAACAACGGCAACGCCTGGGGCGTCTGCGCGCGCGGTGCGCTCGATGGCTGAATGAGCATTCGGGTCGCGGGGCGCTCGTGCGCCTATCTTCCGCGACATCCGAAGGCTGGGCTCTTTGCTTCGGGGGACTGCGTCCCCCGGCTCCCGCTCGGCGGTGGACCTTGGCATCCCCGGACTAGTGTCCTGACACATAAGTTCTTTGTAAATAAATCCGTACCCGTCCGTCCTCCATCTGGAGGATTCAGCCATGGCTCGTCGCGTGTTACCGACACTGAAGATCACTCCGGGGGATCGGGAGCGCCTGGAGGGCTGGACCCGTCGGTCGAAGACCGGTCAAGCGCTGGCTCTGCGCGCTCGGATCGTGCTCCTGTGCGCGACTGGTGTTGCGAACATGACGGTGGCCAAGCAGCTTAGGACGACGAACGCCACGGTGGGTAAGTGGCGCCAGCGATTCGTGGACGCAGGGTTGGATGGGCTGATGGATGAGTCCCGGCCGGGGGCGCCACGAAGCCTGAATGACCGTCGGGTCGAGCATATTGTCACGATGACGCTCGAAAGCGCTCCGCGTGGAATGACGCACTGGAGTACGCGAGAGATGGCGAAGAAGGTGGGCATCTCTCGCGAGAGCGTTCGCCGGATCTGGCAGGCGTTTCGCCTGAAGCCCCACCGCCAGGGAGGGTTCAAGGCTTCAAAGGATCCGCTGCTGATGGACAAGATCCGTGACGTCGTCGGCCTCTATCTCGATCCGCCCGAGCGGGCTCTGGTGCTGTGCGTCGATGAGAAAAGCCAGATCCAGGCCCTGGAGCGCACGCAGCAATTGCTGCCCATGCAGCCGGGACGCATGGCGCTGCGCACCCATGACTACAAGCGCCACGGGACAACCTCGCTCTTCGCTGCCCTGGATGTGGCCACCGGGAAAGTTATCGGTGCCTGCAAGACACGACATCGGTCTCGGGAGTTCATCCAGTTCTTGGAGAAGATCGATGTTGAGACACCGAAAGACTTGGACCTTCACCTGATTCTCGACAACTACGCGACGCACAAGACCCCGACCGTGCCGCGGTGGCTGACGCGAAATCCACGCTTCCACCTGCACTTCACGCCGACGAGTTCATCCTGGCTGAATCAGGTCGAGCGGTGGTTCGCTGGCTTGACGGACAAGGCCATCAAGCGTGGCGTGCACCGCAACGTCCGCGAACTCATTGCGGCGATAGACGAGTACGTCGCGGTTGCCAATGAACGAGCAAAGCCATTCCGGTGGCAGAAAACCGCGACTGAAATCATTGATGCCATCGGACGGTTCTGCTCACGAACCCTCAGCTCGCATTTGCCAAGTAACAAAGTGTCAGGACACTAGGGTGCCGACATGATCGACCCGCGGGTGAAAAATGTCGGCGGCGTCGCCGCGGCACTGATCCTGATGATCGGGTGGTGGCTGTGGTTCCGCGCACCAGCCGTACAGACCCAGCGGGTCTTCGTTCGCCTGTCGGCGGCCGCCGAGAAAGGCGACCCGGGCGGCGTGCTGGGCTGCATCCATCGCGACTACGACTTCGCCAAGCACTGGCCGCAGTTCTTCACGAGCGACGCTGCCGAAGGCCAGCGCGCCGAGGCCCTGCGTCTGCTGTGGATGCTGTTCACCATCCAGCGAGAAAACCCGTTCGTCATCACCTGGCGGATCGACGATCTCGACGTCAGCGCGGGCGACCCGGTCGTCGTCCATGCCACCCTGTCGATCGCCACCCGCAGCGGCCAGACCCCCTTCGGCCTCGGCCAACGCCTGGAACGCCATCGCTTCGTCCTGCAGCGGAAGGGCGGTTTCTTGACCGCCGCCTACGCCATCGTCGGCCACGACCTGATCGGCCTGGATCGACCAGCCGAGGTCGACCAGGCTGGCGAATAGCCCAGTTCCGCGCCGAACCGTGCCTTGAAGGCTGGGACGACGACCGCATCGTGCCTCGACCTACGTGAGGCCTGCGATGAAGCGAATTCCCCTCCAGATCAGTTCCGCCAAGCGTCCGGCCAAGCTACGGGTTACGGCTGCCGTGAGCGCTGCCGCACCAGCGCCGGTGGTGACCGGCCACCTCGCTGGCATCGATGACGAGGGGCGCCTGCTCTTCGTGCCCGAAGGCTCGGCCGAGACGCCCTTCCCGGTGCTGATTGGCGTGGAGCTGTCGGACGGGGTGCTGGTCAAGGCGGCCCGTCAATCGCGCCGAGCCCTGGCGATGCGCACCACTGATGCCGCTCCGCGCTGGGTGATGGTCGGTCTGGTGCGCGAACGCATCGATCCCGCCGCGCGCGACGCGCGTCCCGGCGCGCTGGCCGTGCAGGTCGATGGCGAGTCGCTCAAGCTCACCGCCGAGCACGACCTGACCCTCGCCTGCGGCAAGGCCAGCCTGACCCTGCGCTACGACGGCAAGGTGGTGCTCAGCGGCACCAATGTGCTGTCCACCTCGCGCGGGCCGCAACGCATCAAGGGCGCGACCGTTGCCATCAACTGAGGCGGACGTCGCGAAGCCTTCGCGCCCGGCGATCCCGGACATCGTCGAGGAGCACCTCGAGGAACTGGCGTTCCTCGCCATCCGCCGGCGCACGTTGCTGTTCTCGACGACGGCGACGCCCCGGCAGCTCGCGCGCCTCGACGCGCGCAGCGCGGCGCATCGCGACGGTCTGCGCATCGCCGGCCAGGTCGCGATCGACCTGGCGGTCGGCGTGCTCGACGACGGCGACGAACCCTGGCTG
>JACDEC010000267.1 GCA_013816645.1 Planctomycetota bacterium | reverse complement strand
CGCGGGCTCTGCCCGCTACGCCCGCCAGGGGCTGGGCGCCCCTGGACCCGCCTGGAATGGGCACCCGGTTCGCGATGTCGCACGTCGCAACCCTTCGCACGTCGCACGTCGTACGTCGCACCCATCGATCCCCCATGCGCAGCGTTGACGGCATCGCATCGGCTCATCTGATTCCGGCGTGAACGCACCCCTTCGTCGGATCGTGCCGCTGTTGGCGGCTTGGACGGTGGTGGCCCAGGAGGCGCCAGAGCCGGCTGCGGTCGCTTTGGCGCAATCGGTGGTGGTCGACGATCCGCTGCTCGGCGATGTCGGCACGCTCGACGAGCACCAGTGGGTGCAGGCGGTCAGCCGGCGGCGGCAGCGGGTGTCGTCGGCGCCGCAGGCGGTGACCGTGCTCGACGAGGACGACCTGGTGACCACGCCAGCGGTGACGCTGCCGGACCGGCTGCGCTACGTCGCGGGCATCGACGTCTACCAGACGCGGCATGGGCAGTACGACGTCGGGCTGCGCGGCTACGATGGCGTCGACAACAACCGCGTGCTCGCGGTGGTCGACGGGCGCGAGTTCCGCTGGGAGACCTTCGGCACGGTGATGTGGATGGGCGTGCTGCACCCCAGCGACATCGCGCGCGTCGAGATCCTCAAAGGGCCGGGTTCGGTGACCTACGGCGCCAACGCCTTCGGCGGCGTGATCGCCATCGCCGATCGCGAACCAGACGACCGCCAGCGCGTGCATGCGGTGACGGCGTGGTCGACCACCGGCGCGCTCGACGGCGACATCACCGCGCTGGGTCCCCTGGGCGAGCGCTTCTACTACAAGCTCTCGGCCGGCGGGACCGACCTGCGCGACCTCGAGGGGCCCGATTCGGAGGTCGATCATGTCGACCACCCGCGCACCGCGGACACCGGGGACACCGACCTGCACAGCCGTCGCTGGAGCGGCACCGCGGGCTGGAGGATCGGCGACGCGGTGCGTCTCGAAGGCGAGTACCACGGCGTCGACATGCCGAAGTGGGAATTGGTCGACGACCTCGACGTCGGCTCGAGCGCCACCGAATGGTGGCTGCACACCGCGGGCGCGCGGCTGATCTCGGATTGGGGCGAACTGCGCCACATCCGCCAATGGATGGACTACTCCTACAGCAACCAGAAGACCTCGTACGGCCCGCCGGTCCCGGATTTCCAGTACACCCAGGCCGGTTTCAGCGAGATCGTCGACACCACCCGCGCGCAGGTGAACCTCCTGCCTGGCGACCACGCGGTCAGCCTGGGCGGCGAGTACACCCACATGGTCTCGTCGTCGAACCTGTGGGCCAGCGGCGGCACCGCCAGCGACGAATCGACCTGGGATGAGGTCACCACCATCAACCGCGCGCTGTTCGCCGAGGATCAGTACGCCTTGGCACCCTCCTGGACGGCGACCGGCGGCGCGCGGTGGGATCACCACAGCCGCGCCGGCGACAACATCTCGCCGCGCGTCGCCCTCAATTTCGCACCCAGCGACGATGAGTTCTGGCTGCTCTCGTACTCCCGCGGCTACCGGCTGCCGACCACGCTCGAATCGTCGATCCAGGAGTACTACTTCCGCAGCGACCCCGACCTCGACGCCGAAACCGTGCAGTCGATCGAATTAGGCTGGCAACGCCGCGCGTGGATGGACCAGCTGACCCTGGGCGCCAACGCCTTCTCCAGCCGCAGCAACGACCGCATCTGGATCCTGCCGCTGGACGGCGACGAGATGCAGGCCAACTACAACGATTGGCTCGCCACCGGACCCGACCTGACCGTGCAGCCCGGGCCGTACTTCGCGTTCAGCAATCTCGATGATCCTGTCGACGTCTACGGGGCGGAGCTGAGCGCGAGCGTCAAGGTGCCCGACACCCCGCTGACCTTGTGGAGCAACGGCACCTGGCAACACCACCGCTACCGCAACGGCATCGTCTACCGCAGCACCGGCTACGATTCGGACGGCGACGGAACGCGCGACAGTTTCGTGATGGACACCACGCTGCCCCGCGACATCGACGCGCCTCCGGAGTGGAAGGCCAATCTCGGCGCGAACGTGGATCATGGCCGATTGTTCGCCGGTCTCGCGCTGCGCTGGGTGGACTCGCGCCGGGTCTTCTCCTTCGCCAACAGCGACTTCAGCGCCGGCGACCTGGCGACCCAACGGATCCCGGCCTACGAGACCCTGGATCTCAACCTCGGCTTCGATTTCGGCAACGGCGAGCGCGAGCGCTACATCCGCTTGAGCGTGCTCGACATCGCCGACGCGGTGCATCACGAATACTACCAGGCCAGCCGCGGCGCCCTGGCGGCAGCGCGCGAGCAGCAGTTGACCAGCGACCTGGGACGGACGGCGACCATGCAGATCGGCTGGATGTTCTGAACGCGCGCCCGCGTGCGGCGCGCGGCGTACCGGATACAGGCGGCTAGGCACTAGCCACGAGCGTCCGCTTGCCGAGCATCCGGGGTACGGGAGCGGCCATGTCCGATCAGAACGAAGCTCCGCAGACCCTCGAAGGCTGGTACGTCCTCCACGATCGCTACCGCATCGATTGGCGGCGCTGGGCCGGGGAAGCGTTCGAGCAGGCGGCGATGGTCGCGGAATTGGCTGCGGCGCTCCAGCAGGTGTCCACCGCCGGCGCCGGGCGCGGCGACAGCGCCGCCTTCGCGGTGGTCGGCCAGAAGGCCGACCTGCTGTTCGTGCACTTCCGCTCGATGCTCGACGAGCTCAAGCAGGTCGAGCTGGCGCTGCGTCGTCTGCGCATCAGCGAATGCCTGGAGCCCTGCGGTTCGTACCTCTCGGTCGTCGAGGTCAGCCTCGGCGAAGTCTCCGCGATCGCCGCCAAGAAGGTCGCCGACCAGGGTATCCCCCAGGGCTCGGTGCGTTGGCAGGACGCGTTCGACCGCGAACTCGCGGTGCAGACCCAGCGCCTCGAACCCCGGCTGCGCCCGGTGATGCCGGCCGCGCGCTACTGCAGCTTCTATCCGATGAGCAAACGCCGCGGCGAGCAAGCCAACTGGTACACCCTCCCCATCGAGGAACGCCGGGCGATGATGCGCGGCCACGGCCGCATCGGCCACAAGTTCCACCAGCAGGTCACCCAGGTGATCTCGGGATCGATGGGGTTCGACGACTGGGAATGGGCGGTGACGCTGTTCGCGCAGGATCCGCTGGTGTTCAAGAAGCTGATCTACGAGATGCGCTTCGATCCGGTCAGCGCGGTGTACGGCGAATTCGGATCGTTCGTGGTCGGCGTGCGCCTGCAACCCGCGGACCTCGCCGGCTACTTCGCAGGGAACATGCCGGCGCTCTAAGCGCGGCCCCTGGTCATCCTTCCGCTGCCCGCACCTGGCTAGCCGGGGTCTTCCACTCCTTCGCCGCGGCCAGCGCCGCCGGTTTCGGTGCGCCGTCGACGTCGATGATCGCGGTGTTGGCGGCGCACGGCCAGGCGTCGTGGCCCATCCACAGGATGATCCCGCCGATGCCGGGGAAGCGCGCCTTGCTCGCCCGGATCGCCATGGCGATGGCCTCGGCCTGGCGGGCCTGGCTCCACTGCACGTACTCCTCGAGCGACGCCGGTTCGCGCGCGTGCTGGGCGAGGAAGTCCTTCCACTCGATCCACCACATGCAGCGCCGCCACAGCGGGTTGTCCGCGTTGGCGGGTAGGCAGGGCATCCCGCCGCTGGAGCGGCGGATGATCTCAGCCGAACTGGCGCCGGGCGCGCCGGTCTCTGAGCGGAACAGCGCGTCGTCGCCGCGCCAATAGCGCTCGCTCGCGGCCGCGTCGGCGCCGGGAGCCTTCCACGGTCCGTGTACGTCCCAGTGCAGTCCCTTGCCGAAGTCCTTCTCGTCGGCCATGAAGCGCGGCCCCGACGACGAAGTCGGCACGAACCGCCGGCCCGGGTCCTCGCGCTCGACCAGCGCCTGCCAGCGGCGTATCAGCGGATGATCGAGCGTCACCGGCTTGCCGATGCCGGTCTTGCCGCCGTCGAGCCCCCCCTGCAACTCGTTGCCGCCGCACCACATGAGCAGCGCGAGCGAGCGTCAGCCGCACCCGGCCGGAGCCGCCGACCACCGTGCCGGAGCAGCGCACGGATCCGCGGCCGGAAGCCGGGTCCCATCCGCTGCGGCAACGCAGCGCGCCGAGCTCGGCTGCGCTGCTGACGGTCAGGACCAGCGGTTCCCACGGACCGACCTGCACCAGGCGGGGGATACAGTCCCAGCTGTAGTTGAAGCGCGGCTTCCATTCGTCGATGCGCGAGGTGTAGCCGATCTGACCGAGCCAGCGCGGCGACAGCGCGAACACCAGGTGCAGGACGTTGCCGGTGGGCAGCGCGTGCTCGCTGAGGTCGATCCGGTAGGGCACGAACGCGTTGTCGAAGGCGCAGACCTGCTTGCGGTTGAAGATGATCACGCCGTTGCCGTCGAGCCCGCCGCAATCGAGGATGAAGCGCTCGCCGGCGGCGAACCACTCGTCGGGCAGCGCCACGCTGAACATCCAGTCGCGGTGCTCGACCCATTCGCACGCGCGCAAAGCCAGCCCTTCGAACTAGTCGGGCAGCAGGCCGGCGGCGCGCAGCGCGCCCTGCACCGAACCGGGAACGGTCGCGGGCACGGCGGCGATCTCGGGCTCGAGACCGAAGCCCAGTTCCATGGACTTCCCGGTCCACGAGGTCGGCATGTAGCCGGCCACTGTCCAGGGCAGCGCACCGAGGTCGAAGCGGCGGACGGGATGGGATTCGGGCATGCGTCGAGGCTCCGGAGGGCTGATCGTCATGCTCCCCTCCACGGAGGGCGCGGTCGCCGATGCGGATGTTCGGAACACGCTCGCCGAGGCAAGTCATCGAGCAGATCGGATCGCTACCCTGGTGCGATCGACGACCCTAGCGTTCGACGACCAGGGTGCCCCACAGGTTCGGCTGCAGGCGGGCCTCGGACGGCAGATCCGAGACCATGCGCGTGTCCTGGTTGCTCCAGTACACGCGGTCGCTGGAGTCGGTGCCGGTCTGATCGGACAGCACCCGTCCGACATCGCCGCGCACGGTCGGCGTCTTCAGCGGGTCCCACCCCAGCGCGGCGAGCGGCACGGATGCTTCGAGGGTGAAACCCCGCTCGCGACGGGTGACCGCGACCTGCGCCTGCTTGAGCACCGTCACCCGATCGCAGAACACCGTCTGCCACGGCGAGGCGAACGGGATGCGCGCGGCGCGCGGCGTGCCTGGCACCGACGGCTGGTACAACACGGCGGTGGGCTGACCGTCAACCAGCG
>JACDEC010000266.1 GCA_013816645.1 Planctomycetota bacterium | reverse complement strand
GCGCACGGCACCACCGCGACATGCGGCTGCTCGCCGATCTCGGGGAAGGCGGCGGCGCCGATCTGATCGCTGAGGATCGCCGGCATGCCGGCGAGCAGGGCTTCGGCGACGCTCAGACCGAAGCCCTCGAGTCGCGAGAGCTGGATGTAGCAGTCGCAATCCCGGTACAGCGCGGCCACCGCCGCGGGCTGCAGGCAACCGGTGAAGACCACGCGGTCGCGGCAACCGAGCTCGGCGAGACGCTGCTCGAGCCAGACCCGGCTGCCGACCCAGTCGGGGCCGCACAGCACCAGTTCGAGCCGGCGCGCGCTTTGCCGCTGGGCCAGGGCCAGGGCTTCGACCATCAGGTCGAGGCCTTTCTCGCGCAGATTCAGCCGGCCGACGAAGAGCAGGCGCAGGCGGCCGTCGTTCGGGGGCAGCGGCGACGCACCCGGCGGCGTGCCGCCGGCCATGCCCGGTCCCTGCTGCACGCAGTAGACCGGTCGTCCGGGCAGCAGGCGTTCGATGTCCAGCGCTTCGAGCGGGCTGATCGCATGCAGCACCGCGCGGCGGTAGAGCGCGCGGCGGGCCAGGGCGAAGTACAACCGCTTGATGCGCTTGCGGCCGCGCGCGAAGACGTGCGGATTGAAGCCGCCGTGCGGACTGAGCACCAGCGGGCCGGAGAACACCGCCGCGGCGGCGAGGTTGTCGGGGTTGAACTCGCCATGGACGTGGATGACGTCGGGAGCGAATTCGTCGATCGCGATGCGGTCCGCGGCGCGCACGTGCGGCCAGAACACCCGCAGCAGATTGCTGCTCGGCCGCCAGATCAGCTGGCGCGGGCCATCGCCGAGCGGGCCGTAGAGCTGGTTCGCGCATGCCGGCATGGTCGCCACCGCGACCTCGGCGCCGCGCAGCTTCTGGGCCGTCGCCAGGCCGAGCACGGCGTTGGCGACCCCGCCGCCGCCGCCGTACTTCGGGTACCAGTGCAGGACGCGCATGGGTCAGCCCGCGCCGAGCACGGCGGCGTCGAAGTCGCGGGGCGAGACCAGCTTGGCCAGCCAGCGCGGCGCGGCCGATTGCCAGTGGCCGAGCCAATCCCAGTCGCCGCGCACCTTGGCGGCCAGGTCCTCGACCGGATCGTGGGCGATGAAGAAGCGCGGCACCGCGAGGTGCGAGTCGTCGGCGCGCACCCCGCGGAACAGCACCGCGGCGCCGAGCCCGTGGCCGAGCCTGGCCGCGCTGGCGAGGTTGGCGGCGGTAAAGTGCCGACCGGGTTTGCCGTACGGCCAGGCCAGCGCCGGCACCGGCTCGCCGAGCTGGGATTCGAGGTCGTCCTTGGCCCGGCGCAGTTCCTCCTCGGCGCGCTCGCTGGTCAGCGTCGCCAGGTTGGGATGGGTGCGGGTGTGGGCGCCGATCGCATGGCCGGCGCGGCGCAGCTCGATCGCCTGGCTCCAGGTCAGCGCGTGCACCGCCGATTCCGGGCAGGCGCGCTGGCGCGCGAAGTGGGCGATCACCGCAGGGTCGCGGTCGATCAGTCCGGTGGTCAGGAAGAAGGTGGCGCGCATGCGCATGCGTTCGAGCAGGTCGAGCAGCGCGTGGTTGTCGGCGTAGCCATCGTCGAAGGTGATGGCCACGCGCGTGCGACCACTGTGTCCCGGGCGCATCGAGTCGGCGAAGCCGACGACGTCGCAGTGCTCGCCCAACCAGGCGAGGTGGCGCTCGAACAGCGCCGGCGTCGCCGAGGCGTACGGCGCGTCGTCGCTGACCGAGTGGTAGCACAGCACCACCGTGCGCGGCCCGCTGCCGGCGGCGAACCGGCCAGCGCCGCACATCGCGCGCTTGATCAGGGCCTTAGGCCGCATGGGCGGCGGCCTTCTCGGCTGATTTTTCTGGTGATGCGCCGGGCTTGGCGCCGCGCTTCCCGGTCATGATCCGTCGCCACGCGCACGAACCGCGCAGCGCCGCGCGCAGCAGTGGATTGCGCGCGCAGCGGACGATGTGTTGGGTGACGACCTGCCCGCCGAAGGTCAGCTTGAACTGGCTGATCGACCATTCCGGCGCCTGCTCGTCGAGCTCCAGGCCGCCGAAGTCGTACCACTGCACGCCGCGCGCCGAGTAGTGCTTGAGCTCGTTCCAATGCAGCCAGCGGTTGAGCGCGCTGACCAGGTTGCGGTCGGTCGAGGCGCCGCGATCCGCGGTGGCGCTGATCAGGGCGCGCGCGCGGCGCGTGCCGTCGGCGAGGATGGCGTGGGCGGCGAGCGCGCGACCCTCGTGCTTGGCGACGAAGATGTCGTTGCTGGCGAGGATGCGTTGCCACTCGTCGGCCGGGATCGGCGCGCGGAACGAGGTGCGCGCGATGAAGTCGCTGATCAGCGCGTAGGCCGCGTCGGCGTCCTGGTTGACGGTGACCTCGACGCCGGCGAGCTTCTTGGCTTTGTTGATCTGGTAACGGCAGGTTTTCTTCTCCAAGCCCTCCCAGAGCTTGTCCTCGCCGACCGTGAGATCGATCAGCGAGGTGTGGAAGGCGCGGGTGCGCCACGCCCACTTGGCTGCGGCCTGGGCGACCGCGGCGGAGCACTGCATGACATCGACCAGCGGGGCCCGGGTCAGCGCGGCGCTGACTTCGTCCGGGCACTCCGGGAACCAGACTTGGAGGGAGCGCTGGGCGAACAGGCGGGACTCGACCGTGATCATGACCGCATCTCCATTACCATTTCCATCGGTACCAATGCGACCGGGCGACCTGCGCGCGCCACCGACCAGGCCGGCGCTGGCTGGGTTATAGGTCGAGCGGGGGGGGTTGCCCAGGACCAGCCATCAACTCCGTAACGCGCCTCCATACGAGGCGAGGATGTCGCGGGATTCGACAGGTCGGGAGTCATGCCCCCGTGCTAGCGGCCAGCGATCTGCACAGCAGCGGACGAGCGGCGGCGCCTGCACGGCTGAGCAGCCTGGGCTCCGCGTCGCTGGACTTCCCAGGGCAGCAGCGCGTGGCGCGCGCTCAGCTGGCGGCGGTCGCCGACTCCGAATCCGCGCCCTTGGTCTTGTGCTTGTAGGCCGCGCCGACCAGGCCCTTGAACAGGGGATGCGGCTCGACCGGGCTCGACCGGAACTCGGGATGCGCCTGGGTGGCGACGAAGAACGGGTGGTCCTTGAGCTCGATCAGCTCGACCAGCGACTTCTCAGGCTGGGCGGGATCGGGGATGTAGAGCCCGGTGAAGAGCATGCCCGCGGCTTCGAACGGCGCGCGGTAGGCGTTGTTGAACTCGTAGCGGTGGCGATGGCGCTCGCGCACGGTGTCGGCGCCGCCGTAGCACTTGCTGGTCTTCGAGGTCTTCTTGGTCAGCGTGCAGGTGAACGAGCCCAGGCGCATGGTGCCGCCGAGCTTGCCGAGCTCGACGATCTCCTTCTGGCTCTCCATCACGGTGATGATCGGGTTGGGCGTCTTCTCGTCCATCTCGGTGGAGTTGGCGCGCTCGAGCTTGAGCACGTCGCGCGCGAACTCGATGCACGCGGCCTGCATGCCCAGGCACAGGCCGAGGTAGGGCAGGTTGTTCTCGCGGCACCAGCGGATGGCGTTGAGCTTGCCCTCGAAGCCGCGCTTGCCGAAACCGCCGGGGACGACGATGCCGTCGAGGCCCTTGAGCTTCTCCTCCCAGCCTTCCTTCTCCAACGTCTCGGATTCGAGGCGTACGATGTTGGCCTTCACCAGGTGGGCGTAGGCCGCGTGGTCGATCGACTCGGTGACCGATTTGTAGGCGTCCTGGTGGTTGATGTACTTGCCGATCAGGCCGATGGTGACGGTGTCCTTCGGGTTGCGGATGTGCCGCACCATCAGGTCCCAGGCGCGCATGTCGCACTCGTGCTCGGGCAGGCCGAGGCGCTTGGCGATGTGGGTGTGCAGGTCCTGCTTGAGCAGCACCTGGGGCACCTCGTAGATCGAGGTCGGCACGTCGCACAGCTCGATGACCGCGTGCGGCGCGACCATGCAGAACAGCGCGAGCTTGTCGCGCACGTCCTTGTTCAGCGGCTTCTCGCTGCGGCAGATCAGGAAGTCGGGGATGATGCCGATCTCGCGCAGCTTCTGCACGCTGTGCTGGGCGGGCTTGGTCTTGATCTCGCCTGCGGCCTTGATGTAGGGGATGTAGGCGAGGTGGATGAACACCGCGTTCTCGCGGCCGACCTCGCTGGCGTACTGGCGCACCGCCTCCATGAACGGCAGGCCCTCGATGTCGCCGACCGTGCCGCCGATCTCGTGCAGCACGACGTCGACCTCGGGCGCGACGATCGAGCGGATGGCGTCCTTGATCTCGTTGGTGATGTGCGGGACGACCTGGACGGTGCCGCCGTTGTACTTGCCCTCGCGCTCCTTCTGGATGACCGAGAGGTAGATGCGCCCCGAGGTGTAGGTGGCGTGGCGGCTGCAGGGCTGGTTGAGGTAGCGCTCGTAGTGGCCGAGGTCGAGGTCGGTCTCGGCGCCGTCCTCGGTGACGAAGACCTCGCCGTGCTGGAACGGGTTCATCGTCCCGGGGTCGACGTTGAGGTACGGATCCAGCTTCTGGATGCGCACCGAGTAGCCCATGTTCTTGAGCAGCCGGGCGATCGACGAGCAGGTGATGCCCTTGCCCAATGAGCTGACCACGCCGCCGGTGATGAAGATGTGCCGGGTCGGGCCGGAGCGGCGGGAGGGGTGCGTGGTCTTGTCCATGGTGCTCACTGAACGATCCGGCCTGCGCGACGGCGGACCAAAAAGGCGTCATAGTCGGGGCGTACGTCGATGCCAGGGGCAGCCTCGGCGACACTGGCGCAGGCGATGCCGATCCCGGCCTCCAGCGCCCGTAGTTGTTCGAGCTTCTCGAGCTGTTCGAGCCGGCTGGGCGGCAGGCTGGCGTAGCCGAGCAGGACCTCGCGGCGGTAGGCGTAGATGCCGAGGTGCCGGTGGCAGGCGGCGAGCGGGCCGCCGGCGTCGCGATCCCAGGGCGCCGGGCTGCGGGTGAACCACAGCGCGCGCGCGCCATGGCCGAGCACGACCTTGACGTTGTTGGGGTTGCGCTGGTGTTCGGCGGTGCCGGGGGTGGCCAGGGTGGCGATGCCCGCCCAGGCATGGGTGTCGAGCAGCCTGGCGACCAGGCGGATGTGCGCGGGATCCATCTCCGGCTCGTCGCCCTGGACGTTGACCACGATCTCGGCATCGAGGTTGGCGGCGACCTCAGCGATGCGGTCGGTTCCCGACTGGTGGTCGAGGCGGGTCATCCGCGCGCCGACCCCGGCAGCCCGGGCCGCGTCGACCAGGGCGGGGTCGTCGGCGCAGACGGTGAC
>JACDEC010000265.1 GCA_013816645.1 Planctomycetota bacterium | reverse complement strand
GGCGCAGGCCGCGGCCTTCGCCGCTGCGCACGGCGCGGCGCGCGCGTACGGCAGTTACGACGAGGTGCTCGCCGATCCCGCGGTCGACGTGGTCTACATCAGCCTGCCCAACCAGCTGCACGCCGAATGGTCGATCCGCTGCGCGCGCGCCGGCAAGCACGTGCTCTGCGAGAAGCCGGCGACCATGGACGCGATCGAGCTCGCCGAGGTGCTCGCCGCGGCGCGCGCGGCCGACGTCTTCTGGTACGAAGCCTTCGCCTACCGCTGCCACCCCCGGTGCGAGCGGCTGCGCGGGCTGCTCGGTGACGGGGTGATCGGCGAGCCGCGTCTGGCCCATGCGACCTTCAGCTTCGACGCCGCACCGCTCAATCGCCCACGATTGTGGGACCCGGCGCTGGGCGGGGGCGGCCTGATGGACGTCGGGGTCTATCCCTTGAGCTGGCTGCGCATGGTCGGGCGTTTCGCCGGATGCGGCGAACCCCAGCAGGTTCGCGCGCTGGGTCGGCTGGTCGGTGGCGTCGACACCGTGGTCGGAGGTGTGCTCTCCTTCGCCGGCGGGCTGGTCGGCACCTTCACCTGCGGCTTGGAGTGCGCCCAGCTCAGCAGCGCGGCGGTGTGGGGAACCCGCGGCTGGATCGAGGTCGTCGAACCGTGGAAGTGCCCACCGGGCCAGTCGGCCTACGTCATCCATCGCCCCGGGCAGGCCGACGAGCGGGTGGTCGACGACGACGGGCTCGGCAGCTACGCGCGCGAAGCGCTGACCGTCGCGCGCGATCTGCACCTGCGCCAGTCGCCGGCTTGCGATTGGGACGACAGCCGGGGCCAGATGGCCATGCTCGACGAACTGCGCCGGCAGCTCGATGTCCGCTGGCCGGACGAGCGATGAACGCGCGTAGCGCGACGGCGTTGCTGGTGGTCGCGCTGGTGGCGATCGTCGTCGCCAAGCTGGTCTTCCACGTCCGCGTCGGCTTCGCCGGATTCAAATACCTGATCGTGCTGCTGCTGATCCTGGTGCTGTTCGGTTGGATCGCTTCAGCGCTCGGACGGCGCGACCCTCCCGCTTAGCGGCAGGCGATCAGCGCTTCGACCCCGACGCGCAGCAGCAGGAAGGTGAGTTCGACAACGAAGGTGCCGCAGGCGTTGTGCTGCATGACGTGGGCTTCGCATGCCGGGTCTGATCCCAGTTCGGCGCGCGCGGTGCAGCCCTGCAGCGCGAGCGCGAGCAGGAGCAGCACAGCGGAAGCACGCCTGCCGGTGAACCGAGCGCTGGGCCGCCGGTTGCCGGGCGCCCGGCGCCGGTTGCCGGGTGCTGGCGTTTGGGCGCTCGTCGCTGGGCACTGAACACCGGGCGCAGGGTGCATGACGGCATTCTGTGCAGCAGCACACCGCCCACCACCATTAAGTAAGCGAACGGACGCTAATGCAGATCCTTCAATCGATTACGCCTGATCCCGCTCAGTGCCGGGTCGCGGCGTGCACGTGCTCGACCAGGGCGCGCACCGCGTCCGGCTCGCTCTCCTTGAGGATGCCGTGGCCGAGATTGAAGATGTGCCCGGCCTGTCCGCCCGCCGCAGCGAGGACGTCGTCGGCTTGCGCGAGCAGGCGGTCGCGCGGGCCCAGGAGCAGGGCGGGATCGAGGTTACCCTGCACCGAGACCCGCCCAGGACCGCCGCAGCGACGCCAGGCATCGGCGAGGTCGGTGGTGTGGTCGACGCCGACGACATCGGCGTCCGATGCGGCGATCAGGTCGATGAGGTGGCTGGTGCCGGTGCCGAAGAGGATCAGCGGCACGCCGGGCGGAACCGCCGCGGCGAGACGCGCGGTGTGCGGCGCGACGTAGGCCGCGTAGTCCGCGCGGGTCAGGCAGCCGACCCAGCTGTCGAAGATCTGCAGCGCCGAGGCACCGGCCGCGACCTGCGCAGCGAGGTAGGGGATCAGCGTGTCGACCAGCCGCTCCATCAGCCGATGCCAGGCCGCGGGTTGGCCGTACATGAACGCCTTGGTGCGCGCGAACTGCCGGCTGCCGCCGCCTTCGATGGCGTAGCTGGCGAGGGTGAAGGGTGCTCCGCAGAAACCGATCAGCGGGATATCCGCGGGCAGCGCGCGCACGGTCGCTCGGATGGCGTCGCAGACATAGCCGAGATCGGCAGCGGACTGCTCCGGCGCGCCAAGCGAGGCGACCGCGGCCGCGTCGTCGATCGGCCGCGTCAGGGACGGCCCGTCGCCGGCGGCGAAGGTCAGTGGCAGGCCGAGCGCTTCGAGCACCACCAGGATGTCCGAGAAGATGATCGCCGCATCGACGCCGAGCCATTCGCGCGCGTAGACCGTGACCTCGGCCGCCAGCTCCGAGTCCTTGCACAGTTCGAGGAAGCTGCGCCCAGCCCGCCGCTCGCGGTAGTGGCGCATGTAGCGCCCGGCCTGGCGCATCAACCAGACCGGGGTGTGCGGCGCGCGTTCGCCGCGGCAGGTGCGCAGGAACGCGCTGTCCCAGCGCGCCGCGGGCAGGCCGAGCACGTTGCCGGCGTCACGGTAGCGGAGGCGGGTCATGGGTGGGAAGGGTAGGTGGGGTTCGGGGGCGCAAAGATGGAAAGATCGCGCGGGGGTGGTGTTCGCATCGTTGCGTGCCAGCGGCTGAATGTGTGCGCGTTGCTGGGCGCTGGGCGCTAGACGCTAGGCGCGCTAGACGCTGGTTCACCGCCGCTCGCCTGCTCTTCCGGAGGCCGCGTTCGCCAGCGTTTGTGCCACCACACCCACTGCTCGGGATGGCGCATCACCAGGGCCTCCTCGTAGGCCATGACCCGCGCGGTCAGATGCTCGGCCGCGGCGCGCGCCTCCATGCCCGGCGGCGGCAACCAGCGCGGCCCCCAATGAATCACCCAGCGGCCGGCGCGACGGTACAAGTAGGTCGGCTGCACCGGGCACCCGGTCTTCGCCGCCAGCGCCGCCGGGCCAGATGGCGTGTAGGCGAGGATGCCGAACCACGGCACGAACACCCCGGCCAGACGCGGCACATCCTGGTCGGGCAGGGTGGCGAGCAGTCGCCCCTCGCGCAATTGGCGCAGGCAGGGGATGGCGCCCTCGTCCTGGTAGACCACGCGCGTCGATCCCGCGTCGCTGCGCATGCCCGCGACGATGGCGTCGAGTTCGGGATCGCGCAGCCGCCGGCCGATCAAAGTCAGCGGCACGACCGCGCCGCCGACCCGCGCGAGCAGCTCCCAGTTGCCGAAGTGCCCGGAGAATCCCACCGTGCCCTCGCCGCGGCGGCAGGCTTGCGCGGTTGCACGCAGGTTGACCGCGCCCTCTACGGCGATGCCCCGGCACAACCGCCGCGCCGGCACGTGCAGCGTGCTCAGCGTCCACAGCGCCATCCGGCCTGCATGGCGGAACGTGGCGCACGCCGTGCGTGCGATCCAGGCGCGATCGCGCTGCGGAAAGGCGCGGGCGAGGTGCTCGCGGCACCGCCGCTGATCGCGCATCGGCAGCAGCGCGAAGGCGTGACCGAGGGCGCCGCCCAGCCACCAGGCGAAGTCGGGTTCGAGCGCGCGCCCGCAGCGGAGCGCCAGGTGGAGGAGGCGATGACCGAGGCGCATCTACGGCTTGGAGTCGCAACGGCACGGCGCCTGGGCGCACTTCGGGCAGCTGCCTGGGTACTTGCGCTGGGTGGCGGCGGCGAGATCGACGTTGGACAGGTGGGCCAAGGAGACCAGCCAGGCCAGGCAATCGGCGAACTCGCCGTCGAGGTCATGCTTGGCCGGTTCGCGCAGCGCTTCGGCCAGTTCGCCGACTTCCTCCATGAAGTACATGAAGGTGCCGGCGGTTCCGCGCTGCGCGTCCTTGGCGCCAAAAGTCGCGGCGATGCGGGTCTGGAAGGCGGTGAGATCCATGCGCGGAGCGTCTGGGGTACTGACCTCGGCGTCCAGCATCAGCACGGATCGGCTCTGCAACGAGCGGCTGCGCAGACGACTGTCAACCGGCCGCGGCCCGCAGCTTCTCGGCCATGCGCTTGAGCGCGTCGCTCTGGTAGGGCGAGCCCTTGGGATGGATGAGCTTGCCGTCGGCGGTGTGGCGGGGGATGACGTGGACGTGCGCGTGCGGCACCGCCTGATTGGCCTCCGGCCCATCGTTGACCAGCACATTGACCGCCGGGCAGCTGGTGGCGCCCTTGACCGCGCTGATCAGCCGGTTCAGCGACGGCCCGAGCGCGACGAGGGTCTCGGCCGGCAATTGCGCGAGGTATTGCGCCTCGTGCACTGGCACCAGCAGGCAGTGGCCGGGGTTGGCGGGCGCGATGTCGAGCAGGGCCACCCACAGGCGGTCCTTGAACACGAACTCGCCGGGCAGTTCGCCGGTGATCAGGCGGGTGAAGAGCGAGGGCATGGCCGAGAGGGTGGCGCCTGCGCGGCTGAGGAAAGGCCCGAACCGGCCGTGCGCGCTCCTGTTCGCGCGCCCAGCGGTGCCGTGCGTCCAGCCGCCCGGCCCCTTGGGGCCGGGCGACGCCGGTGTAGCATCCGCGTCCCCCGAGGAGCCTCCCGTGAACGTCCTCACCGCCGAGCAGTGGCAGTCCGTGCTTTCCAAGCTGCGCGAAACCTGCCCGCGCCTGACCGAGCAGGATCTGCGCGAGTGCGAGAACCGCGTCGACCTGCTCACCGCCAAGGTTCAGAATCGGCATTGGGTCAGCAAGGTGGTCGCCCGTCGCACGGTGCTCGGCCTGCTCGACCGCGCTGGTATCCTGCACATCGACCGGCCCGCCGCCGCCGGGCGCTGAGCCTGATGACCTCGGCCGAGAATCCCCTGCTGCGCGTCGGCGAGCTGCCGCGCTTCGATGCGATCACCGCCGCGCACGTCGAACCGGCGATCCGCGAGCTGCTGCCCCGCCAGCAGGCCGCGCTCGACGCCCTCGAAGGCGCGCACGCCCCGACCTGGGATGGCCTGGTGGTGCCGCTGCGCCGGCTGGCCGAGCCGCTCTCGTCGGCATGGGGCGTGGTCGGCCACCTGATCAGCGTCAAGAACGCGCCCGAGCTGCGCCAGGCGCACGAGCGCGCCCAGCCCGAGGTGGTGGCCGCGCGCATGCGCATCGACCAGAGCGAACCGCTCTACCGCGGCCTCAAGCGCGTGCTCACCGAGGACCGCTCGCTCGATTCCGGCCGCAAGCGGGTGGTCGAGCAGATGGTGCGCGACGCCGAGCTCGCCGGCATCGGCCTGCAGGGCGCTCAGCGCGAACGCTTCAACGCGCTCGAGATCGAGCTCAGCGAACTGGCCACGCGCTACCAGAACCAGCTGCTCGACGCGACCAAGGCCTTCGC
>JACDEC010000004.1 GCA_013816645.1 Planctomycetota bacterium | reverse complement strand
CAACCGCAGCGCCCAGCGTTTCCGCAACGTCGCCGACGGCCGGTCGAGCGCCTCGTTCGATGGGCTGGTCGCCATCGCCAAGGGCGCCGACCGCGCCAACGCCGAGCAGGAGAACAAGAACCTGCTGCTCACCCGCACCGCCCGCATCGACACCCGCCCGCAGCTCGACATCCTCGCCGACGACGTCAAGGCCAGCCACGGCGCGACCATCGGCCAGCCCGATCAGGACGAGATCTTCTACCTGCGCAGCCGCGGGCTATCGCCGGTGACCGCCCTGGCGATGCTCACCCGCGGATTCGCCGAGGAGATCGTCGCCGCGCTGTGCGACCCGACGGTTCGAGCGCTGGCGGAGCGCATGGTGGTCGGGAATCTGGGGAGATAGAAGATTGCACCAGTCCGGGGGTCCGGAAGTCCGGAAGTCCGGAAGTCGAAGACAGGACGTAGACCACATGCCGGACATCACGCTCACACCGCGGCCGGACGCCGGAAACCCCTTCGACGTCGCCGCGATCCGCGCCCAGTTCCCCGGGCTGCGCGGCACCGCGCACGGCAAACCGTTCGTCTACCTCGACAGCGCGGCGACCGCGCAGAAGCCGCTCGCGGTGATCGAGCGCATGGACCGCTTCCTGCGCGACGAGTACGGCACCGTGCACCGCGGGCTCTACGAGCGCAGCGTGCGATCGACCGGGCTCTACGAGGATGCGCGCAAGACCGTCGCGCGCTTCCTCGGCGCGGCCTCCGAGAAGGAGATCGTCTTCACCATGGGCTGCACCGACGCCATCAACCTGGTGGCGTGGTCGTGGGGGCGCTCGCACCTGAAGGGTGGCGACCGCGTGCTGATCACCGCCATGGAGCACCACGCCAACATCGTGCCCTGGCAGATCACCGCCGAGCTGACCGGCGCTGAACTGGTGGTCTGCCCGGTGCTCGACGACGGCTCGCTGGATCTCGAGGCCTTCGACCGGCTGTGCGACGGCCGGGTCAAGCTGGTGTCGCTGATCCACGTCGCCAATGCGCTGGGCACCATCAACCCGGTCAAGGAGCTGGCGCGCAAGGCGCACGCGGTCGGGGCGAAGGTGCTGGTCGACGCCGCCCAATCGACGCCCCACCTCGGCGTCGATGTCGCCGATCTCGACTGCGACTTCCTGGTGTTCGCCGGCCACAAGCTCTACGGCCCGACCGGCATCGGCGTGCTCTGGGCCAAGCTGGCGGTGCTCGACGCGATGCCCCCGTGGCGCGGCGGCGGTGAGATGATCGAGCGCGTGACCTTCGAGCGCACGACCTTCGCCGCGCCGCCGGCGCGCTTCGAAGCCGGGACTCCGCCGATCGTCGAGGCCATCGGCCTGGCCGCGGCCTGCGATTGGTTGTCGGCGCTGGGCATGGACCGCGTCCGCGCCGCGGAGCGCGAACTTTACACCTACGCCGAACAGTCGATCGCAGGCATCCCCGGCCTGCGCCGGATCGGCACTGCCCGCGACCGCTGCACCGTGCTGTCGTTCGTGATGCGCGAAGCCCACGCCTCGGACATCTCGAGCATCCTCGACATGGAAGGCATCGCGATCCGCGCCGGCCACCACTGCGCACAGCCGGTGATGGCCCGCTTCGGCGTGCCGGCGACCGCACGCGCCTCGCTGGGCGTCTACACCACGCGCGACGACATCGATCGCCTGGCCGCCGGATTGCGCAAGGTCGCCGAGATCTTCGGGATCGCCTGATATCCAGGGTCCAAGGTCACCTTACGTCGTACGCCGCACGTCGCACGTCGCTCGTCTATGACTTGATCGCCGGCAGCTTCTGCGAGGTGCTCGCCAGTTCATCGGCTAGCCGTTTGCGCTGGCCCTGCTCCTGCGACCAGCGGATCGCCTCCCATTCCAAGGCCTGGCCTGAGGCGAGCAGTTCGCGCGCCATGGCGATGGCGTCGGGATCCTCGTTCATGCGTTCGAGGGTGTCGAGCATGCGCCCGGCCTCCTCGGTGCGGTTCTCGAGCTGCAGCAGAGTCACGCCATGGCGGTAGAAGCGCATGGCCTGGGTCTGGTCGTCGAGGCTGGAACAGACCTCGGCGAGCTGCAGCACTAGGTCGGAATTGCGCGGATTCGAGACCACCAGGCGCTGGAGCAGCTGCACCGCGCGGTCGAACTCGCCTTGCTCGAGCAGGTCGTCGAGCAGCTGCTTGCCGAAGATCAGCTCGTTGGCCTGGTCGCCCATGCGGCGCATCAGCTCGACCAGCTCGTTGCGCGCCTCGAAGGCCAGTTTGCCGCCGGCGAGGTCGACGCGCTGGCGGGCGCGTTCGAGCGCGATGCCGAAGTTGTGGGTGCGCACCGCGAAGTGCACGAGCTCCTTGAGCGTCAGGTCGATCTCGGGGTCGCTCAACTCCAGGGCGAGATCGGCGAGCTCGAGGCGGACCACCAGGTCGTCGGGGCGCAGCTTGCGCACCTGGAGCAGGGCGGCGTTGGCGACGTCTGGCTTGCCGGTGGCGCGGGCGAGGTCGGCCGCGGCGCGGTAGTGGATGAGCGCCGCCGAACGGTCGCCTTCGCGGTTGGCGACGTTGGCCAGGCGGGTGCGCAGCGGCAGGCTGCCGGGATCCATCTCGATCGCGACTTCGCAGATCTGCCGCGCCTCCTTGAGGTGGCCGAGGGCCAGAGCGGCGTCGACGCTGCGCGAGAGCGTCGACGAGGCCTTGCCTTCCATGCCGAGCCGGGAATAGACCAGCGCCAATTTCTTGAGGACGTCGATCTGCTCGCCGCCGAGCTCGAGGATGCGTTCGTAGGTCGAGGCCAGCGCGTTGAGGTCCCCTTCCTTCTCCTGCGCCTTGGCCATCAGCTTGAGCTGGTCGGTGGCGCCGTCGCGATTCTTCCGGCGCTGGTAGGCAGCAGCCAGCCATTTGTGCGCGGCGACGTCGCTGGGATTGAAGCGCGCGACCAGTTCGTAGACGCCGACCAGCACTTCCTCGGTGGCGCCTTCGGCCTTGGTGAGCACCGCGCGCAGCACGGCGTGGGCGTCGCCCTGCTTGCCCAGGGTGGCGAGCGCCTCCGCGTAGGTGCACGCGTAGTCGAGGCGCCCGGGGAGGATGTCGTGGAGCTGGCGCAGAGCGCCGACCGCCTCGTCGACCAGGCCCTTCTCGTTGGCGTAGCGCGCGACCAGCTCGAGCTGGAGGACCGCCTGGTCCATGTCGCCTTCGGCCATCGCCAGGCGCGCCAGGACCTGCGCGCAGGCCGCCGGATCCGCGCCCAGTTCCTGGGCCTCGCGCACCGCCTGCGCGGCCTGGTCCAGGGCCTTCTTGCCTTCGAAGTGCTCGGCCAACTCGATCAGCACCGAGATCGCGTCGTCCTTCTCGCCGAGCTGCTGGTAGATGCCGTAGAGGCTGATGAGCGGGGCCTCCTTGTCGGCGCCCAGGCGCAGCGCGTTGCGCAGCGCGATGACCGAACTGCCGGTGTCGGCCAGGAGCGTGGCGGCGATGACGTAGGACTTGGCGGCCGCGGCGTTGTCGCCGAGCCGCTCGGCGAGTTCGGCGAGGTGGAGATGGATGCGCGGACTCTCGACGCCGAGATCGACCGCGCGTCGGTACAGGCCGTAGGCGCGCTGGTGGTCGCCGTGCGAGTGCGCGGCGTCGGCGTGGACCACCAGCTCGGCCGGACTGCCGATGCGCAACGTCCCGAGCTGGCACAAGCCCGCCAGGGCGCGGATCGTCCGGAACGGCGGCATCGAGGCGTTGTCGCGCAGATCGGCGAAAGTGCGGCCATCCTTCCACGTCCCGAGCAGGATTCGTTCATCGGCGCTGGGTTCGCGCGATGCCTGCAGGCTGGTGTCGCGAATCAGGATGTCGGCCGGGTCGGGCAGGTGCGCTGCCATCGACTTGAGTTCGTCCTGTCGGCGCATGGCCTCGAGCAGGATGGAACCGGCCTGGACGTTGACGCCGAGCTTGGCCTGGAACGCTGCCCACTGGTCGGCCGCGAGGTTCGGGACGAACTGCAGCTCGGGCGAGGACCACGACACCATCTCGGTGAAGTTCTCCTCGACGTAGCAATCCATGACATCGAGCAGGGCGTTCTTGTCGGCGAGACCCTTGGCCTGGGCCTTCTCGAGCAGGGCGAGTTCGGTGAACGGCGAACCGAGCTCGCGCATCAGCTCGTTCATCCGCGCGGGCTTGATGATGTCCGCCCACACCAGCGCCTTGGCGATCCACACCGAGGGCGCACCGGTCAGGGCGATGATCGCGCCATTGTTAAAGTAGACCCGGCGAACCTGGTTGCGCCCCTGGACGACCATGGTCCCGGTCCGGCGCTGCATGGAGATGGTCTGGACCAGTTCAGGGAGGTCGACCAGCCCGGCTACAGACGAATTGGCCGCGCTCATGCCTGCTGCTGTTCCTGATGCATAACCGCCGTGCCTCGGAGGGTATGGATAAGGTTGGCTGACGAATGCCGATGATGCAACAGGGAAGCGACGTTCACATCCGCCGGCGTCCTGCGAAGCGCTGGGAGACACGGCGGTTGTGACGGACGATCGCGGTGCCCTGGCGACGGTGGATGGAGGACCCGCACCGCCTGAGTGGATTCAGGGAACCCCGACGACCTCGCAGCGCCCACGCAGTCCACAGAGCAGGTCATAAGGGATGGTGCCCGCCAGCCTGGCCAACTCGCTGACCGCAATGCGCTCCTCGCCCTGGCTGCCGATCAGCACCACACCTTCGCCCGGGGAGGGCGGCGTTGCGAGGTCCGACACGTCGACGATGCAGTAATCCATGGTGACGCGGCCGAGCACCGGACAGCGCTGGCCTTGGATGAGGACCGCGGCTCCTTTGTTCGACAGCGCGAGCGGGTAGCCATCGGCGTAGCCGACCGGCACGATGCCGACCAGGCTGTCGCGGGTCAGGACATGGCTGCGGTTGTAGCTGATGCCATGCCCGGCGGGCATGCGCTTGACCAGCGAGATCGCGCTCAGCCAACTCACCGCCGGCACCAATCCGGGATCCGGGCAGCCGTCGGGCAGGATGCCGGTGAGCAGCAGCCCGACGCGCACGGCGTTGGTCGGACCCGGAGGCCGCAGCAGGACGCCTTCGGAGTTGGCGAGGTGCACCCAGCAGCCCTCGGGCAGCGGCGGGAGTCGGGCGAGCAGCGCGTGGAAGCGCTGCTCCTGCTCGGTGGCGAAACCGACGTTGGCCGCCATCGGGTAGTGGCTCATCACCCCGGCCAGGCGCAGATGCGGGCTGGCCAGCACGCGGCGGACGATCGCCTCGGCCAGGTCGGGCGGCGCTCCGAAGCGGCCCATCCCGGTGTCGACGTTGACGTGCATCGCCAGCGGCGCGCGCAGATGCGCCAGGTGATCGAACTCGTCGACTTCCTCGAGGCTCGAGCAGCAGATCTCGTAGCCGCTCGCCGCCACGGCGGGCCGTTCGACCGGCAGCGGGAAACCGAGCAGCAGTACCCGAGCCTCGGGCACCGCGCGCCGCACGCGATCGGCCTCACCGACCGTCGCCACCGCCAGGGCGGCGACGCCCGCGGAGTGGTAGACCCGGGCGCAGCGTTCGAGCCCCAGCCCGTACGCATCGGCCTTGGCGACGGCGATCACCGCCCGCCCACCCGCGGCGCGGCGGACCGCGGCGACGTTGGTGCGCAGGGCGCCGTAACTCACTTCGACGCGATTGCGCCAGGCCATGGTCGGTAGTGGAAGGGCATTGGGGCTGGGAGCCAGGGTTTAGCAGCAGCTAAACCCACTGGCGTTTAGCAACGTCCCTGGCCGGCCTTTCTGCAGCGTATGGTCCACTTATTCATGAATCGCTGGTTTTTCCAGCAGAATCATGCGCCGCCGCAGCCTAAGCACGACACGTCCACGTCCACGTCCACGGATATCTCCCGCGCGAGCGTAACGCGCGGCGGACGGATGGCCGACGCGGGTCGGGTCGCTACCGTGCCCGACTCATGCTCACCTTCCTCAGTCCCACTGCACGCGAAACCACGCTGTGCGCCCAGAATACCCTGCTGCGCCTGCAACTGATCGCCGTGCTGCGCATCCTGCGTGCGCTGCGCGGCACCAAGGCCATCCCCTTCACCAAAGACGAACGACGCGACATCGCCGTCGCAGCCAGGACCCTGGGTTGGCGCGAGGCTGGCTCATCGCTGTTCGTCTGCGCGGCTGGCACCGTGCGCGGTTGGTTCAGGCATCTCGTCCAGCGACGCCCACGAACGCCGCGCCAGCCAGCGCGCGCACCAGGACGACCACGCATCCCCGGCTGGATCGAACGCCTGGTCTGTACCATCGCCCGGCGCTGTCCGACCTGGGGCTACCGCAGGATTGTCGGCATGCTGGGCATGAACGGGGCGGGTCTCAGCGCGTCGACCGTCGCCAACATCCTACGACGCAACGGCATCCCCACCGCGCCGGAACGCGCCAAACGCGCGCGGCCATGGAAGGCCTTCTGCGCCAGTCACTGGCGCCAGCTCGCCGCTTGCGACTTCTTCACCACGCCGGTCATCACCCTCGCCGGTCTGCGCACCGTCTATGTCCTGGTCGTCATCCACCTCGCCACCCGCCGCATCCATATCGCCGCCGTCACCCAGCATCCCGACAGCGCGGTCATGACCAGCGTCGCCCGCGCGCTGACCATGGATGGTGGCATCCTCCACCAGTGGGGCGTCCGTTACCTGCTGCATGACGGCGATGGCGCCTTCCGGCTGACCGGCTTCGATGGCGTAATCGCCAACGGCGGCGTAGCGATCCTCGTCACCGCGCCGCGGGCACCGAACATGAACGCCCATTGCGAACGCGTCATCCGCAGCATCCAGGACGAGTTCACCAATCGCATCTGGTTCATTGGCGATACCGCCCTGCGCCGTGGGCTGGCCGAATACCTCGATTGGTATCACCGGCATCGACCTCACCAGGGGCTGGGCAACCGCGCCATCGAACCCGGTCCAAAAAATGGAACAACGGTAGGCGCCATACAGATGCGCTCGCGCATGGCCGGAACGCTGGTGCATTGGGAGCGCGCCGCAGCGTGAATCCACGGATAAATCAGGGGTGTTGGGGGTTATTGGACCATACGCGCCTGCCGGCCCTGGAGGGAAGGAGATGTCTGTCCTTTCCTTACAATAACCGCCCCATTCACGACGCCGCAACTCAATCGGGAAGAGCTAGCGGCTCTTCCTCTTGGCCTCCCGAACGTCCCTCCACGTCTCGCTTTCGATTACCTCCCGCTTCAAAGGACTCAACTTTTCACCTAGAACTTCGCCCAGCACATACACTGATTCAATGACAGAACGCTTTTCCTCATTTCTAAGAAAATCGATAAGTCGCTCCTTCGAGGCACCTCCATCGGCCATATTCTTACACTTTGGAATAGAATCTTTGTAACTCATGGAAGCACCTTTATGGCACCGGTAGCGATTTCGATAAGGTAATGGAACTCTTGCATGGCCGTTTCCCCTGTAGCCCGAACGAAATGTAATTCAAGTTGGGTGTAACCCCCTTCGCGCGCGCTGGCGACAAGAGCATCGCGCACCGCAAGAATCTCCCGCCTTCCGAGGTCAACCCACCCCATGTCTGGATTCCATCCCTTCGGCGCGAAACCGATATCCCTCAAGACCAGAGTTTGGCCGCGAACATATGGTGTATACTCCATGACATAAGGCCCCGCCCGGGTAGCGAACTCCCGCGATTGAACAACGCCTTCGGCAATTGTGGGTGGCGGCAGCATCCGCGGCATAGCTCCGGGAGCACTGGGCACCAGGCCAGGGGCGGTCACCAAATTTGACGTGATCTCTACGACAGCAGCCGGCCTGTCGCCTATCGCTTCTGCGAGCTTCGTCCTGCTCGGCCCAATGGCCTCATCATCGGCGTTCCAAATGTCCTTGGTCCCTGCCCAAGCCTGATCGAGTCCTACGCTCGCCGTAACAGACGTAGCGCCACCAGTGACTACTGCGAGTCCGACGCTGCCCAGGACGGTTGCTGAACCAGCGATCACTCTATTGGCGCCGGCCACTCCTCTACCTTGAGCACTCTGGACGCGCCTCCAATGGTCGGCGTTGGCGACTGCTCGCCCACGACCATTGAGGATGTCGGAGACGATGGACCCAAGGCTGGTCCTGATAGCACTGCGGCGGGCGGCGCCGCTCCAGCTTCCGGTGTTCACGAACTGGCCCGAGGGTCCACGCACATCATCGAGGAAGTAGAACCGTCCTCCGTACGAGAATGAGCCATCCGTCATGATTTCCCCGAGCGGGACCTTCCCCACGACGTTGACGTTTGTGCCCCAGACCGCCCCCGCCTGTTCTTGCTCGATGTACCACATCGCCATGCCACCCTCGGCGTCGATGTAGTCCAACCCACTCGGGTCGGTCCGATTAACCGGGTCGCCGTCGCAGTAGGCATACCAGTTGCTCCCCGCCTGTGCCGGATCGCTCTGCGTGAACCGCCCCACCCCCGGTTGGTAATACCGCGTCTGGGTCTTGTACAAGCCATCCGCCCCGCCATCGAACCACATGCCGCGGACTCGGGGCCATGCGGACGGGGTCGATGTGCACACGATCACAGCGGCCACGACCGGCGGGCCGTTTGCCCGATACGCGGCCAGATAGACAACCACCACCGGAGCGGGCTGGTCGCCCGCGTCGATCACCTCGACGACGACCTCCGACGAGACGAGCGATGGGCCGATCGCTGGAGCCGGAGCGAACAGCCCCAACAGGATGGCAACCAGGGCGCCCTGGAGGATGGATCGACCAGCACTCAACAACGCGCGTAGCACGGGGGCATCCTCCATGGACAAGCTCCCACCTCCAGCACCAGCACTGGATGCGATCCAGTTAAGCCTTGGCCTCCAAGCCCGCTTTGATGTTCCAATCTGGAACATCAAACGTCACCCGTTCAGGGGGTCTTGAACCCGATGGTTCCGGTCTTCGGCTCCGGCTCGGTCATCAACTGCCGGATCGCCTCGAACACGACGCGGAACTGCTTGTCGTAATTGGCCTCTAGCGAATCCAACCGGCGGGCCAAGTCGGCATTGGTCGCCAACAGGTGACGCAGCCGCACGAACACCCGCATGATCTCGATGTTGACCGCTATGGCACGCTTGCCGTTGAGCACCGTCGAGAGCATGGCGACGCCCTGCTCGGTGAACACGCGCGCAGGCTTGCGCCGACCACCGCGACCTCGCCCAGGTGCGCCCGTCTGCAAGGCGTCCGCGTCGGCCGCGCTGATCTGGAACATGAAGTCGGCCGGGAAGCGATCCCGGTTGCGCGTCACCGCCTTGTTGAGGTTGCTTGTCGTCACACCGTAGAGCGTCGCCAGGTCCGCATCGAGCATCACCCGATGCCCGCGAATGCTGTAGATGGAGCGTTCGATTGCGGCAGCGGCGCTGATGGCGGAGCGACTCATGGCGGCATCCTGGCGTGCCGCCTCGGGCCGTCCAGGTTCCGACTTCGGATCAGAGCCCCACCGCGATCTCGGGCATGGCCTTGTCGTATTCCTCCTTGAGCCGGCCGGGGACGAGCCGCAGGTAGCGCATCGTGGTGTCGATCCGGGCATGGTTGAGCGCGGCCTGGACGACGCGGATGTCCGCCCCGCCCTGGAGCAGATGCGTCGCGAACGCATGGCGGAATGCGTGCGGATGCAGCCGCCGGGCCTCGGGACCGCGAGCCTCGTTCAGATCGTGGAACCAGTCGCGGACGCTTCCGGCCGTCAGCCGGTCGCCGTACTGGCTGAGCAGAAGCGCCCCGCGGTCGGGGCCGCGCAGCAGCATGCGCCGCACGACCCGATAATCCTTCACGGCCGCGAGCGCCGGAGGCATGAGCGGGAGCAGGTGCTGCTGATGGCCTTTGCCGTCGCGCACATGCACGGTGCGGGCGCGCAGGTCCACGTCGCCGTCGTCGAGGGCGACCAGTTCCGACACCCGCAGGCCGCAGCCGTAGAGCAGCTCCACCATCGCCACGCCGCGGAGGTCGATCGGAGTCGAACGCGGCAATCCGTCGATGAACGCGCGCACCTCGTCCTGGGTCATCGCGGGGGCGAGCAGGTCGTCCTCGCCGTCATCGGGGACGGGAATGGCTCGGGCTGGATTCGTGGCGATCCGACCGTCCTCATGCAGCCAGCGGAAGAACCGGCGCGACACGGCAGCCGCCTGGACGCGCGACGTCTTGGCGCGGCCATCGTCGCGGAGGTATTCCATGAAGGCGTCGAGGTCGGCCGGCATCACCTCGGGAAGGCCACGGCAGCCGCGACGGCGCAGGAAGCCGGCGAGGTCGGCCAGGATGGCGCCATACGAGCGCACGGTCGCGGGCGACCAGCCTTGCACCTGACCTCTGCGCAGAAAGGCGTCGATGGCGTCCTGCATGTCAGGCCCGCGGATGCGCGCGGCGGAACACCTGGCGCATGTCTTCGACGGGAATCGGGGTGTAGGCCGCGGTCGTCGACAGCAGGCGATGCAGGAGCAGATCGGCCAACGTGCGGATGTCGCAGCCGTTGGGGAGCATCAGTGACGCTGCGAAGGACACGCGCAGCGAATGCCAGGTCACCCGCTTACCGGGCAACTCGTCCAGGTCGGGGCTGGCGATGATGGCACGCCGCACCATCGCCTGGAGCGCGCACCACTGCATCGTCGCGCTGATCGCAGACGAGCCTTTCCGGTCGAGGAACACCCACGGCGCCGCAGGGTCGCGCACCAGGACCGGCCGCGCTTCGTCGAGGTATAGGGCCAGGACTTCCATGGCCCACGCGGAGGTCGGCAGGACACGACCCGCCCGGCCCTTCTCCCGCTCGACGCGGATCTCGCGGCGCTGCCGGTCGATGCCGGCAACCTGGAGCGCAGCGATGCCGGAGCGACGGCGACCATTGGCGACCGCGACCACCAGCATGGCGAGGTTGCGGACCTCGACGGCCCAGCGGTGCGACCTTTTGCGCTGCGCCAATACGGCAGCGGCCTGGGCCTGGAGCAGCGCCGTCACCTCCTGGATGCTGAGCGGATCGCGCACGACCAGGCGCGAGCGCGGGACGCGCAGGCGCAGGCTGCGCGACGGATCGGCCGACACCAGGCCGCGACGCTCGCACCACTGGTAATAGGCCCGGATGCCCTCGATGCGGTTCGCTTGGCTGCGCCGCGCCAAGGGCCGGCCGTCGCGTCCGCGGTAGTCGTTGGCCAGATGCTCCTGGTAGGCCGCAAGCTGGGCTGGCGTGGCGGCGATCGGATCCGCGACAGCGTGAGCGGAGAGCCAGGCCGCGAGGTCGCGCAGCGTCCGGCCGCGATTGGCTGCCGTCAGATGCCGGCCACGCAGAGCCAGGAAGCCGAGGAAGTCCGCCACAGTGGGTGTGAAATGCGCCGCCATCTCGCCAACTCGTCTCAACCCACGACTGCGGTGTGGTTTGTGGCTGGTGGGAAGTTGGCGGAGCCTTCCGCCAACTCGCCAACTTCCACGGCCGTCTCACCGGGGGCGCGCAGATGGATGCCCCGGCAACGCTGCGTATCGGCGGCACGCGCCGCGATCGTGAAGCGACGGGGACGGCCGCGCACGCTGCGCGGGCTTTCCAAATGCCCGAAGTCCAACAACTCCTGGAGCGCGGAGCGGTAGGCCCAGCGCGTCCAATCCGGCAGCAGGCCGCCGAGGTCGGCCATGGTGAAGCTGGGCAGGCTGGCGCCGAAGAGGCGACCCAAGAGGGACCGCGCGGCATCGGAGAGCCCATCGCCACCGCAACCGAGGAGGTCGCCGGCCAGGTTCACGGCGTCAGCGAAGTCCGCCTCCTCGGCCACGATGGCGCCGGCCTCGCGGCGGCGCTGGCGCTGCCGCAGGAAGGCGATGGCCTCGATCAGCGACAGCAGCCGCGCCTGGTCGTCGCGATGGCGCACGCTGGTCGCGGGGAAGGCGATGCGGTCAGCAAAGGGGATGACGACCGGGGCGCAGTCCAGGAGGCGCTGCGCCGCGCGATGACGCGCGACGATGGCCTCGACTTCGGCGGGTTCGGGGATGCGACGACGGCGCTGCTCCGTGAGCACGCGCGCCGTCTGCTCCGGCGACTCGTCCACCGTCAGGGCCAGGAAGCAGTCGCGGCAGCGATGATCCAGAGCCCCGCCCGAGGCCGCCAGCACCGCGGCAGGACCGCGAGCGTCGCCCAGGAGGCTTACGCCGGACGCGGTGCGCGCGGTCGGGGCGACGGTCGCCCAGCCGACGCCGCCACGCTCATGCAGGATGCGCAGCGCGAGCGCGGCCTCCGGTCGCATGGCGTCGGCCTGATCGACGAGCAGCAGCGCATGGCGCAGCGAACGGCGGTCGGCCTGCGCCAGGACCGCGGCAGACAGACGATGATGGACCACCACTGCCTCCGGCGGCATCAGCGCCGCGACCAGGCCCAGGGCCTGCCAGGGCGCCGCCCCAGCCGTGGCGCGGAACACCGTCCAGAGCGGACGATCGAGCAGGCGCGAGGTCGCCGCGAGGTAGAGCAGCAGCTTGGTCCGCCCCTCGCCGGGCCAACCCAGGGTGCCAAGGTCCGCGGCGATGCGCGCGAGCAGGTCGGGAGCCGACAGGAAGGCGTCCGCGGTCGCGCGATCGGCCGGGGAGACGTTGACCCGTTCACCTTCGGACTCCACCGCCTCACGGGCACGCACAGCCGCCAGGAGGCCGGCGAGGTGGGCCTCGAGCTGCGGGGCCGGGATGCCAGTCCGACGCGCCGCATTACCGGCGAAGCGCCGGCGCGCCGCCTCCACGGCCAAGTTGATTCCGGGCTCCTCATGGGTGCGACCATTGCAGCGGATCGCGACCCGGCGGCGGGGCTCGCCATCGTCTCGGGCCTCGACGGCGTAGCGCACCGGCCCGGCTTCGAAGATGAGCACCTCGGCGGATGAGTCGGCCTCGACGAACACCAAACCGACCGAGTCCGGCACGGCTGGAGCGGCAAGCGGGGGCGCCTGCGCTGGCTCCTGGGTTCGTGGCATCGCAGACGTCCCCTCTCCACCCCCACCCGGCGAGTCCGGGGTGGAAGTCAACGACCCTAGCGTGGCATTTTGCGAGCATCCAGTCATCGCTCGTCGCCTTGCCAGATCAGGACTTGGCGGGACACCTCGGCCTGCGCAGCAGCGGTGGCCCCCTCCACAGCGGCCGTCTGCGCAGTCGCTCCACCCTGCGCAGCAGCCGCAGCCTCCTGCGCAGCGGCGCAACGTTCCCGGGCAATCGCGACGTACTCGGGCACGGCTTCGCAGCCAACGAAGTCCAAACCGGCTTCGATGGCGGCGACTCCGGTGGTGCCGCTGCCACAGAAGGGATCCAGGATCGTCCCGCCCTGCCAAGCAATGCGCACCAGCGCACGCATGACCTCGGTGGGCTTGCCAGCGATGTGGTGCTTGTCGCTGCGCAGGACACGCGCACGCACCACGCCGGGCAGGCAGGGCGCATCCGATGGAGCCACACCCAGCGGGCCCTTCGATCCCCAGACGACGTACTCGCACTGGTTGCGGAACCGCCCCTTGTCGGGCCGCGCGCTCTCGGTCTTGTCCCACGGCACGATCCCGCGAAAGATCCAGCCGCCAGCCTGGAGCGCGTCGATGGTGACTGCCAGTTGCCGCCAATCGGTGAAGAGCAGGCAGACGCCACCGGGGCGCGTCACGCGCAGAGCTTCGCCCAGCCACAGCGCCGACCAGTAGCCGTAGCTGCGCTGGTCGCGGTTGTCCCCAGCGAAGTCCGTTCGATGGGTGAGCGTTCCACCCATGGTGTACTTGCTGCCTGTGCTGGCCATGCGGTCGCTGCGCATGGCGCCACCGCTGCTGTACGGGGGATCGGTGATGACGGCGGCGATGGAATCGCTGGCAAGCTCCGGCAGAACCTGGAGGCAATCGCGGTTGTGGATGGTGAAGGTCACGGCTGACCTCCCGGTTGCTGAATAAATCGCGGTTGGCTTCGGCCGGGATTACCCGGGTTATCCCGGTTGCCGTTCCATCCACGGTTATCCCGGTTGCGAACCATTGGTCCCGGTTCGCGACCGGTTCCCCATCCATTGGAACCGTTGGCAATCGACGGTTCCCCAACGGTTATCCGATTGCTGGCAACGGTTATCCGATCGCGGTTGCCTGAATGCCTGGGCCAGGTCATGGCTGCCCCTCCGCCGATGCGTCGGGCGGCGCATCGCCACCAGCATCCATCCCGTATTCCCGCCGCTTCTGGCGGACGTCACGCTCGAAGGCGTCGCGTTCCTCCGGCGCCATCAGCCCGTCCGACAGGACGGCCATAGCCGGTGCTGGATCAGTCAGGCCAAGCAGAGCGCACGCGCGCACCCACAGCCGCCTCAGGTCGCGACGGGCGTGCTCCCAGGACCCCTTGCGCCCGCGCTTGCGCTCCAGGGGCGTCCCTGGCCCCGCGTTGCCCAACAGCGCCCGGCCAGCCCGCACGATGACGCCGGTCATGGGCAGCACGGGACGGCGGGCGACGCGACGGCCGTTCGCCTCGCGAAACGTCATATACGTTCCGGTCAGGTACTCCCAGATGTCAGGCAGCCGGGCCAGCAACTCGTCGATGGTGTCGATGGATGGGCTGACCGAATGCAGGAACGGGCGCTTGAGTTCGAATTCGAGGCGCCAGACGTCCTTCCTCAGTTCCACTCCCCAGACGTCCCAGAACCACCACTTCTCGCTCTGCTCGTGGATCTCCCGGGTCTTGTCGTAGAGGCGGACGCAGATCGGAGAACTGCGCGACCCGATCCCGAACCCGGTTGGTTCACGGTGGACCCGATGCTGGACGTCCGCGTGAGCGTCGGTGCAGAGGAATCGGTCCAGGAAGTCCTGGGATACGCCTCCCGGGGCGTGGAAGTCCATGCACACGTCAACCCGGCTGGGCTTGACGCCCTCGATGTGGAAACCCTGGCTGGTCAGCCACGCGCAGACGCGCTCGACCAGCAACCGGACACCACCATCCAGCCACAGGGCCTTGCTGGACAGCGAGACGTAGATGTCCGGGGTCCCCGGGATCGGCTCATCCGTCCTGAAAAAGAAGTCCCCGAAGCCCTCGGCCTGGAGGTGGATTTGGTACATCGCCTTCCCGCCGGACGGAAACACCCTTCCGGGGTGCGTCGGGTCGGGGTTTATGACGTCGGCCCGGCTGTTGCGGGCCTGCTGCTGGAGGTCCAAGAGCTGTCGGAGAAATGCCTTACCGTAGAACTTCGCAACCGCACTGATCCCGATGTCGAGCGTATCCACGCCGCAACTGAGGATTTTCCAGGGAGGCCCAAGTGGTCTATGGACCAGGCGTATTACAAGGTCCGCCTGGTGATGGGGCGAATCAGAAGGCGAAGGCAACGTGTCCATGCAGGCCACCCTGCATGGGCTCGTCAGGCAGCACCCGGAGCCATCTTTCGCGCAACGCGCCGGGTAGACCCGGCCACAATCGCGAAATTTTGTTCCGGGTCTTTCAGCCCGCAGTCGCTAGCGCGTGTTTAACCGCCTTGCGCAGCGTCTCCTCGGACATGGAGCCGATATCGGGGTCGATACGGGTCGATCCGCCCGACAGGTCACGCGCGATGGCATCGAACAAGCGCTGCACCTTCGGCCGATCCAGCTTCCCGCCAAGCTGCTGGGCGCGCTCCACGAGACGGCCGACACTCAGGAGCTTAAGGTCGCGCACCGACAGTGGCTGTGCTTCATCGTCGCTGAGCGCCTCGGCCATGTGTTGACGTTGCGGTCGCCTGCGGGCGGCGATCAACGAACCGGTGAAATCTCCCAATTCTAAGACAGCTGGGTCCAAGGCCACAAGACGATGCAGCGATACGGCATCTCGGTTTTTCGCCTTCCAGTATAAAACGGTGGGATGCTCGCAGTAGACGGCCAGTGACGGGAACTGCATGGTGTTCCAGAAATCGAGCACGGCCGCTATCTGCAACTCATCATGGGATCTTGGTAATGGCACGTTTCCAGTCGCTGTCGAAAGCTGGATGGTCAAGTAGCAAGGAATCACCTCACTCATCAACCGTGCCTGATGTCGGAGGATCCACCGTGCCGCGTCATCCATGTCGGAGGTAGCGCCTTCAGCCCTCAAACCTGCAAAGCATTGACGGAATCCGCTGCTGATCTGCTCGATCAAGATGCGATGGTGCATGATCCAGGTCTGCAAGTTGATGGCTTGGCCGTTGATCGTGATAGTGGCCATAAAGTCAGGACGGGCCGGGTCGTTGGGCAGGCACCGGATAATGCGCTGCACGGGGATGGCCCCGAGTACTGCCAGCGACGCCGCCTGAAGCCCGGCAAGGTCAGTCGCGCCGCTCGCAATCAGTTGGCCCAAATACGATCGCAAGACATGCCGACTGTCGCGGAAGCACCTCCGACGATACGGCATTGGGATAGCTGGGGCGTGCACAGCAAGCCGTTCGCCCAAGGTGGTCAGCATCGGCAACAATGCGGAACCGATGCCAGCCATGTACGAGAATAGGACTATCGAGGGACGCTGATCGGACTGCTCGGCCCACTCGCGGATGTGCGGGAAGGCGACCAACTCGGGGTAGTCCAGACGCGAGGGCACCCCCGCATCCAACACCGCCGGTCACCGGCCACAAGGTCATCGATGGAAGCACCGAGGGAGCGCTGGATCCCTGCCGCCAGTTGGGCACAATCTCCACCGAGCCGGACGGAAGGAGGAACCCAGGTGGTGCTGGGGCCAAGCGCCGAACCGGAGGCCCGACTGCCCAGAAGTCACATCGCCCGCGTCAACAGACGCGGGCGATGCTTTTCGGTGCTCGCTGCGCTGCGCTCCGAGGTGGAGCATGGGGGCCCGCCTGCCGGGCTCGACGGCAAGAAAATGCCCGTTCCGTCCTTCCGCATTCGTCAGGCAAGAAGCGATTCAATCTCAGTAGCGAATATCGTCATCCTTTGGTTATTTAACCCAGACAACGCTTTCTTCCACTCATAGACTATCATTCTGGCCGCGGCCTTATCGCCCGTTAATCGCTTGGCGCTTAAATAGTACAATATCAACAATCCGCATATAATGGATGATTCGTTTCGATTGTCGTCGCTCACATTTACGCTGGCCCATGCTCCTTGTACGCTAGACATTGGACACATGCCAAGAAACCACATTGCCCGATCGTAATCAGCAACCCCGTCGCTTACGTCCTGGATAATAATGGATGTCAGCGTGATAGTGGAAATATTTCTGAATATTTCCGCATCTGCCGTATGATTCCCACCGCGCCTCTCATACATATCAGCCAGGGTCGTTTTTTTCATCATTGTCACCTTAGGGGAGGGCTGCGGGCGTCGCGCGCAAGCCGTTTGCCCGCATGATTTCTACTAGTTGATTGAGCTGCGACTGAGCGGCGGGCTCGGTAAGCATGTATCTTCCGCTCTGGGTGTCCACTACCCACCGTTCGTCGACATAGTTTATCTCTCCGGCCATACGTGCGTCCATGGTTTCCGCCAGGTCACTGTGCTTGACGACTCCTCCGCCGGAAAGGCCCTCTGGTGAAATCATTATTTTCCCGTCTCCTCTTACCACATACAAGTATCTCTTAGACTTATCCAGAGACATGGGCCGCCCTAAGCCAAGTTCCACTGCACTTGGGGGCAGTCTCCCATTCAATTCGGTCGGCCAAGCCGAAAGACCGCGCGGTGGACGCAGTTGACCGAGTTCTTCAAGTCTTTCTGCAGATCGCAGGTAGCGAGCCCGTGCCGCTATGCCGGCTGGGGTTAGAATTGAAAGCGCGAGTTCCACGTCTTCTCCCATTACATCTCCAATGAATCCCATTTCCCACTCGCCTGTCCATATTTGCTTACCACCGGCATAGCCTTCATTGGCAGCCATTGTGCCAAGAACCGCGCCTCCCATCACCGTTGGAGCAGTCACATAAGCGCCCACCGCCTCTACTCCGGCCAGAACTAGCCTCCCTCCACCTGCGATTCGGTTTGTTACCGGCGCAACGTCTTCCGCTGTTGCCCCCGAAGAGATGCGGGCCGCTTCATTCTGCATGGCCTCATCGTGGCCAGTTATAGTTGACTTGATGAATGCGAGACGATCGCTTTCGGTCATCCCCCCCGTGGATTTTCCACGATAAACCATTGGTGCTATATTTGCGTAATAGAATGGGTGTCCTTGGATATTTGGAATTGCCGAATTGGAAGTGACGAACGATTCAGTACTGGCAGGTAGTGTTAGATAGGAATAAATGCGATTGCCCGTATGCGTGCCAGATGCTGGCATGTACATCAGTGACCCAACAAGATATCGCCTGCCGGTTGCCCTACGCGCTCGCGTGCCGCGGTGGTCCCACTCGTCTTCGACATTCCACCAAATCTGTCCTTCTGCGTCGAAACTAATCCAGTCTAGGCCGGATGGATCAGTGCGATTAACAGGATCCCCTCCGCAATACGCGTACCAATTGCTCCCCGCCTGCGCCGGATCGCTCTGCGTAAACCGCCCCACCGAGGGCTGGTAATACCGCGTCTGCGTCTTGTACATCCCTTCCGCCCCGCCGTCGAACCACATGCCGCGATACCTCGGCCCGGCCGTGCGCACGGCTGGCGGCACGTACGACTCCCTCACCGAGTCGGCATGCCGCACGAGTTCAGTGCCCATGCCGTAGGCGTCGTAGGCGAAGCGGCGGAGGTAGCGATTCATCCCGAAGGCCGGATCCGTCGGCGCGGTGACCAAGCCGATGTGGCCGATCACGTTACCGAAGGCATCCTTGGCGTGGACCAGGGTGGCGCCGCCCAGCGACTGCCACAACGGCCGACCGCCGTGGTTGACGTAGCGCGTGGTCTGGTCAGCGGTGGTCGCGGCGACGACGTTCTCGCCGTCCCAGGCAAACGTGGTCGTGACGCCGCCGGTGGTGGCGATCCCGCGCATCCAGGTGTCGGCGTAGTAGCCGTAGACGTTGGTGGTCCCGCCCGCGACCAGGACCTGGGTCAGGCGGTCGAGCTCGTCGTAGTCGGAGGTCACGTCGCGCACCGTGACGCCGCCGGCGGTGTCGACCTCGTGGATAAGGTTGCCCGCGGCGTCGTAGGTGAAGGCGGTGGCGGTGGAGCCGGCACCGGTGCCTTCGCGCAGTTCGCTGCGCGCGGTTACGCGGTTGGCG
>JACDEC010000264.1 GCA_013816645.1 Planctomycetota bacterium | reverse complement strand
GGCCGAGGACGCGGCTCCGGCGCTGCGCCAGCACCTCGAAGCGGCGGGCGCGCGCGTGGATGCGGTGGTCGCCTACCGCAATGTCGCGGAGCGCCCGCAGATCGACCTCGCGCAGGAACGGATCGACGCGGTGGCCTTCGCGTTCTCGGGCACCGCGGAGCGATTCGTCGCTGCGGCCGGACCGGCGACGATCGCAGCGCTGACCACGGCGGGAACCCGCTGCTACGCGATCGGACCGGAGACCGCCGCGGGCATGGCGCGGCTCGGTCTGCCTTGCGCCAGTATCGCTGCCGAGGCCTCGGTCGCGGCGCTCGCAGAGGCGATCATCGCCGATCTCGCGCGGCCAGCGCAGTAACTCGCTAGACCACCTGCAGCGCCATCCGCTGCCAGTAGTCGCGCAGCGGTTCGTCCGCCGGCCAGGCAGCGTGGACGTCCGACCATTCCATGCCAGGTCCGCGGTAGTGCGGATGCAGCGAATCCGCGCTGACCGGTTCGCGCGCGTCCTGGTAGCGGAAATCGCAGGACAGCCGCAGACGGTCCTCGCTGCGGTTGTCGCGCGCCTGGTGGATGGTCCAGGAATGGAAGAGCAGGACATCGCCAGCGCTGAAATCGTCGGCGACCCAGCGCAATGACTCATCGGCGGCGACGCCGTGCCCGCCCGCCCCTTCAGCCGGCTTGACCGGCTGCGGTCCGAGGCGGTGGCTGCCCGCTGCGATCGCCAGGCCGCCGAGCTCCGCCGGGCAATCGCCGAGCGGGATCCACGCGGTCCAGGTCTGCGCGGTCCCGCCGATGTAGAAGCAATCCTGGTGCGGCGGGGTGGTCCAGCGCGCGGTGCCCGGGAACATCACCCGTGCGATCAGGCGGGGATGGGCGAGCACCGGGGCGTCGAACAGCGCCGCGCAGGCAGCGAGCAGCGCGGGGTGCTGGTTGAAGGCGTGGAGTTCGCGGCGGCTATAGAGCAGCCGATAGAAGCACGCCCAGGCCTCGCTCTGGCCTTCGAGGATCGGGGGAGAACCGGCGAGCACCCGGCCGCTCAGCATCGGCGCTTCAACATCGGTCCATCCCGCGCTCCGGCAGTGGGCGAGGACCAGCGCGCGCATGCTGAGCACGTCGTCGCGCGGCAGCAGGCCACGCAGCAGGAGGTAGCCATCAGTGGCGGCGCGCGCGCGCAGCTCCGGCGGTCGTGCCAGGAGCGGGAGGCTATCCCGGAACGGTTCACAGCGGGTCATCGTGGCCATGGCCATACATGTGCTCCGTGATCATTATGATCGATGTAAAGCCGTTTTCACATGGCTGGATGCATCATGGCATGGACAATACGCTCATGACTGCCACCCCGGCCGTGCTGCTCGCCAACCATTACCAGTTCGCGCCTGGACAGCACCTGGCCCACGGACCGGTCATGAGCTGCATGCAGGCCTGGTGCCGCGCCGGCCGTGGCGACATCGAGGTCGACGGTGTCACCTATGCGATGACCCCGGGGCGCGCCGTGCTCATGCCCTGGCGCCATCGGGTGGCCTACCGCGCCGACCGTCGCGTCCCCTTCCTGGTCAGCGGCATCCATGTCATTCCAGCGATGCGGGGCGGGCTGCCGCTGCATGGTGTCGCCCATGATGGCCAGGAACTGCCCGGGCGGGAAGCCGGGCTGCATCCCCTGGGATCACGCAGCCACGTCCTCGCACTGCCGGAACACCAGCACCTCGCGCACTTGAGCGAATACGTCGTCGCATCGTTCACCCGCCACCCGCGGGAAAGCGATCAGCGGCAGCTCGCCCGCATGCTGATCGACGAGTGGGCCGCAGCCCTGTCCACCACGATGACGAACGAACCGGGACCGCTGGCCCGCGCGCGGCGCTTCGTCCTCGATCACCTCGATCGTCGTCCCGACCGCGAGGCGATGGCGCGCGCGGCGAACGTCAGTCCGGCCACGCTCCAACGCCTGTGCGCTCGCCATCTCGCGCTCAGCCCGGTGGCCTGGGCCCAGCGCCTGCGCATCGAGGCGGCCACGCCATTGGTCGCGGGCAGTCGTCTCCCGCTCGCCGAACTGGCGGCCCGCTTTGGCTTCTGCGATGCCTTCCACTTCTCGCGCGCCTTCAAGCGCCACCTCGGTGAGGCACCGGGGCCGTGGCGTCGACGACATGCGTTGCTCTGACTGGACGAGAGAGCCGAGCGCGCCTACTCGAGCACGAGGTGGATCGCATCCGTGGGCAGTTCGACCGAAACCCCGTCGCCATCGGCACGCACCGCGATCACCCGCACAAGCATGCCGTTGGCATCGAGCACCGTCCCCTTGGTGAGCGCGGGATTGGCCAGGCGCACGGTCGCCTTGGTTTGCACGACATTCCAGGGCTCCTGACCGGTGTCGTCGATGCGGAAGCCTTGGAACGTGTGCTTCTGCTCGTTGTCCTGGAAGGTGGCAGGCGACTGCTTCCAGCCGTAGGGGCGGCAGCGCGTGGTCGCCTGCACCAGCACCTTGGACGAGCGGACGAGATCCCTGCCGTCGAGCGGCACGATCAGCAGGGTCGCATAGTCGTTGGCGCAGGTGATGGTGGCGTGCGTCAGGGCGATCGCGCCGGCCTTGCCGAGAAATCCGCACGCACCCTTGGCTCTGGGCGCATCGACCGTGCACACCCCGCGGCCGTGATCGAACCTGAGTTCGCCGGTGATGCTGGAGATCGAGCGCGCGGGAGCGTCGATGTACTTCGCTAGGTCGACGGCGCGGCTCTTGGCGGGATCGCCACCGTAGACGACCTCGACCGGGCCGACCAGGAAGGCGAGCGGATCGACCGCGGATCGCAGCGTCGACTCCTTGGCGAAGCTGCCGGGGTGGCGGTTGGGGTCGAAGGACTCGTCCTCGGCGATCGACATGCCGCGCGCGTTCCACAGATCGTCGAGCGTGCGCTCCTCATGCACCGCCGCCTGGCCCTTCTTCACGTAGCCCTGCCGGAACATCAGCGCAGCCGCCGGCCAACCGCCCATGATTGACGGATTCGCCGCCTGCCATTTGGTGATGGTGCGGTCATAGCCGACACCCCCGAGGGCGAACCAGTAGTAGGCGTCGACCCCGGTGAGCGCGCTGTAGGCGGCGACCAGGAACGGTCCTTCCGACTGGTGCGACACCGGCGAGACCCAGGTGCTCTCCGGAATGATGAACGGCATGCCTGGTGGCTGCTTGAGATTGGTCGCGAGTTTGCGCGGCTCGAGCAGGCACGTGGGGTCGGTGAAGAAATCCCCCTTCGACACCAGGTAGCCGCTTTTGTGGGCCTCCGTCGGATTGACGTGGACGCCGCCGATGTAGTGGTTCTTGCCCTGGACCTGGTTGGCGGCGTAGGACCAGCGTTCGCAGTCGAGCATGGTGATTTGATTGGCGGTGCACCAGTTGCCGGCATTGATCAGGACCGGACAGCGCAGCTCCTGGTGCACGAATTCGTCGATCGACTGGTTGAAGGCGCGCATGGTCGCGGACAGCCACTGCAACTGGTCGGCCATGCGCACCGTCTTGCCGGCGCTGGCGGCTTGGCCGTATTCCCACAGCCCGACGAGACCGACGACGCCGGCAGCGAGGTCATCGCCCTCGGCGGCGGTTTCCTGCCATGCGGCGCGCGCTTTTGCCAGGGATCCGTACGTGGCGATGAGCCACCTGGCCTGGTGCCTGCCGAGGCGGCGCTTCTCCTCGCCCGTGATGGCGCCGAGGGTCCAGAAGAGCAGGCTGTCCTCGTTCTGGATCTGGAGGATCGCCAGCGCCGGCTCCTTCCCCAGCGGCTTGCCGTGCGGATTCGGGGCAGTGAGCAGCGCGCGGATCCAGTTGCGGTACGCCGCCTGGAGGGTCTCATCCCAGAACAGCAGACCGGGCATGTTCCCCGTGGGATGGTCGGGAAGTTTCCAAGTCTGCCGGGCTTCGGCGGGAATCGCCCAGTAAGGCGAGATCGTGGTGTAGATGCCCTCGCGCTTCATCGCCGCGACCATGCGCTGCATGCGGTCGAGCTCCGCCGCGTCGATGTCGGTGACGGACTGGTCAGCGCGCTTCGGCCAGAGCGATCCATGGAAACGCACCATGTTGATCCCGCGCTTGGCGAGGAAGCGTGCATGGGTGGCGAGATCGTCGGCGACCGGACTGCTGGCGACTCCGGAGTTGGCGGCCCAGAAACGCACCGGCGTGGCATCGCCGAGCGCGAAGCCGCCGTCCGCGGTAGCCTGGATCCAACCGTGCATGCCGGCCTCGCGCTCATTGAGCGATCGCAAGTCGAGCATCGCCTGGGGATCGAAGGCATCCGCGTCGGGCTCAAAGGCCCAGGATCCCGGCTCGGCCAGGCCGCTCTTCGTGCCGGGTTTGCGCGCGCCCATCGGCGCGAACGGCTTGGCCGCGAAGACGAAACAATCGAGGCCGCCGTGGTGCTGGTTGTCCGAGTGCATGCGGAAGGCAACGGCGTTGGTCCCCTGCTTGAGCGCGACGTCACCGACCTTGATCCAGGCGACGAAGCGCAGGTCGGGCTGGTCATCAGCAGCGAGATTGACCTGGTCGATCGCCTGGGAGAAATCCGCGGCGCGCTCCTCGCTGCCGTTGAGCGTCCACGCGAGCTTGGCGATGATCGGATTTGCGCGGATCCACAGGGCGTAGGTGCCGGCTGAAGCCACCTCGACGGAATAAGCGACCTGCCCGTCCCGGTCGCCGAAGTTCGAGGCCCATGCCCCGCCCGATAATTGCCCGAATTTAACCTGGTCGTACCAGGGGTGCGGAGCCAATTGTCTGCTCGAGGCGTGCTCGCCTTCGATCCAGATGTACGGATCGGCTGCCGGCAGGTTCAGGACGACAGCGATGAGGGCGAACAGACGAAGCGGCATGGGTGCGCTCCAATTGAATAGGAACGTCCGACAGCCCCTGATTGGTGACGACCATTCAGTGACGTCACCAAAAGAAACCGCCCGGTCCGTGAGGACCGGGCGGTTTTGAAAAAATCCAGGCAGCGACCTACTTTCGCCTTTCGACTATCATCGGCCCTGGCGGGCTTAACGGCCGTGTTCGGAATGGGAACGGGTGTGGCCCCGCCGGTATGGCCACCTGGAAAAATTGATGTTGGCAAAGAGCCGCGGGTATTTGTTTTGAATACCCACGCTTTGGCAACGCCAAAATCGTGGAACACACCAACACGAACGACCAAGCCAGTGGTCCGATTAGTAACGGTCAGCTCAAGGCCTTTAGATATACGCCTGTACACCTCCGTCCTATCAACCTGGTAGTCTTCCAGGGGACTCATAGGGAGAATTCATCTTGGGGAGGGCTTCACGCTTAGATGCTTTCAGCGTTTATCCCGTCCG
>JACDEC010000263.1 GCA_013816645.1 Planctomycetota bacterium | reverse complement strand
GGCCCATGCCCTGGATGGGGGCGACGGCGCTCCCGCCACGCCGAGCGCTGGCGAACCGAGCGATGCGCAGGTGAAGGAGCTCCTGGGCATCATCCGCGCTGGCGGTGGCCTCGACTTCAGCGGCTACCGCACCACCACGGTCAAACGGCGGATCGCGCGGCGCATGGCGCTGCGCGATCGCGAGGACATCTCCGCCTACATCGCCGACGTCGCGGACGACCACGAGGAGGCCGGCCGGCTGGTCAGCGACCTGCTCATCGGTGTGACCTCGTTCTTCCGCGATCCCGAGGTGTTCGCGACCCTGCGCAGCACGGTCCTGCCCGACCTCATCTCCCGCAAATCGGGCAAGGATGCCTTGCGCATCTGGGTCGCCGGCTGCTCGACCGGCCAGGAGGTCTACTCCCTGGCCATGGACGTCCTCGACGTGTGCGCCGAGCTCGGACACCGCCCGGTCATCCAGATCTTCGCCACCGACATCAACGAGGCCGCGATCGCCAAGGCGCGGATCGGCCTGTATCCCGCCGGCATCGCCGCCGACCTCTCGGCAGACCGCCTGGCGCGCTACTTCGCCCCGCAGGATGGCGGCTTCCGGGTCGACAAGGCGGTGCGCGACCTGTGCGTCTTCGCGCGCCACAACCTCAGCGTCGACACGCCATTCACCCGCATCGACCTGATCAGCTGTCGCAACGTCATGATCTACTTCGGTGCAGCGATGCAGGAACGGGTCATGGCGACGTTCCATCACGCGCTCGCGCCAGCGGGGGTGCTGCTGCTCGGCAGCTCGGAAGGGATCGGCGACTCGTCCCAGCTGTTCAAGCCGGTCGACGCCAAGAAGCGCGTGTTCTGCAAGCTGGCCTCATCGCAGCGCCAGATCTCGCTCGCCACCCTCATCACTACGTCCAGTCCGGCTTCCGCCAATGGCACGCAGACCACGGCCCAGCGCAGCGCGGTGGCGACCTCGGCCGAGGTGCGCAAGGAGGCCGACCGCATCGTCCTCGAACGCTACAGCTCGGCAGCGGTGGTGGTCGACGGCGGCATGAGCATCATCCAGTTCCGCGGCAACATCGCGCCCTACCTCGCTCCCGCCCAGGGCCGGGCCAGCCTGGAGCTGCTGCGGGTCGTGCATCCCAGCCTGATGCACACCTTGGAGAAGGTCATCGCCCAGGTGCGCGAGCAGACGACCGCGGTGCGGCTGCGCAGCATGTGGTTCCCATCCGAAGGCGACGGGTCGCGCGAGGTGTTCATCGAAGCCGTCCCCATCCGCGTCCCGGGGGTCGAGGACTGCTTCCTGATCATCTTCGAGGACACCGCCTCGCCGCGCCAGGTGCCGCGCAGCGTAGCGCCCCCGGTCGACGCCGACGCCGAGCAGGCGGCCAGGACCAGCCAGGAGATGCCGTGGCTGCGCCAGGAGCTGGTGGCGACCAAGCTGTACCTGGCCTCGGTCATCGAGCAGCACGACATCGCCAGCGAACGCATCCAGCTCGCCAGCGACGACCACCTGTCCGCCAACGAGGAACTGCGGATCACCAACGAGGAGCTCCAGACCGCCAAGGAGGAGCAGGAATCGGCGAACGAGGAGCTGGCGACGCTGCTCGACGAGCTGCGCCGGCGCAATCACGAGCTGTCCGAGCTCAACGACGACCTCACCAACCTGCTCGAGCGCATCACCATCCCGGTGATCATCCTCGGCCTGGACCTGCGCATCCGCCGCCTGACCGCGACTGCGCGCACGCTGCTGCCCGGGGCTGCGGATGTCGGCAGAGCGATCGGCGACCTCTCCCGCGCCTTCCACCCCTTCGACCTCGAACGCGCCGCGCGCGAGGTGGTCGAATCGGGAACACCTGGCGAGCACGAGGTCTGCGACCACACCGGGGTCTGGCGCGCGGTGCGCATCTTCCCCTACGAGACCCAGGCCGCCGGCGACCGCCGCACCGATGGCGCGGTTGTGACCATCCTCGACATCGACCGGCTCAAGCGCTCGGAGATCATCCTCAACGAGGCCGCCGATTTCACCCGCTCGATCATCGAGACCATCGGCAAGCCGATCGTGGTGCTCGACCACGAATTGCGCGTGGTCATCGCCAACCGCTCGTTCCATGACACCTTCCACATCCGCCCCGAGACGGCGGCCAGGCAGCTGTTCGCCGAGCTCTGCGATGGCGAGTGGCGCATCCCCGAACTGCTCGACCAGCTGCGCTCAGTCATCAGCCATGGCGTGCCCTTCGACGGATTCGCGGTCGGGCGCACCTTCCCGACCATCGGCTATCGCATGCTGACAATCAACGGCCGCTGCCTCGACCACCACAGCTACGGCAAGCCGATGGCGATCGTGGCGATGAGCGACCTCACCGACAACCTGCGCATAGAGATCGAATCGCGCCGCTTCAAGTTCATCAGCGAACGCAGTTCGGACTGCCACCTGCTGCTCGACTACGCCGGCCGCTACGTCTACGCCAACCGCAGCGCCTGCAACCTGTTCGGCAGCTCGTACGAGGAGCTGATCGCGTTGCCCGAGCAGGACGTGGTCGCGCAATGGCCGGGCGGATCCCTGGCGAAGATGCGGGAGGCGGCGCGGCAGGCCCCGGTGCCGCAGTTCGAGGCGATCCTGTCCACCCAGGACGGACGCCGCCTGCCCATGGAAGGGTCGGCAACCGCGCTCGACCTCGGCGACAACCATTACGTCCTGCTGTCGATGCGCGATGTCAGCGACCGCAAGCGGGTCGAGGCCGCCTTGGCCGTGACCAGCGACAACCTGCGCCGCTCGAACGACGACCTCGACCGCTTCGCTGCCGTTGCCTCGCACGATCTGCAGGAGCCGCTGCGGATGATCACCGCCTATCTCGCCCTGCTCGAGCGCCGCTACGGTCCGCAGCTCGACGAGAAGGCGAAAGGCTACATCACCGTCGCGAGCGACGGGGCGGCGCGGTTGACCGGGATGGTGAAGGCGATCCTGGAGTACGCCCGGGTCGAGGTCAGCGTCGAAAAGGAACCGATCGACACCGCCGAGGCGCTCGGCAATGCCATGGCCAACCTGAATCAGCAGATCGCCGATTCCGGGGCGCAGCTCTCGCACGGGCCGTTGCCAACGGTCCTGGCCGGTCGCCAGCACCTCGACATGGTCTTCCAGAACCTGATCGCCAACGCCATCAAGTACCATGCCCCCGAGCGCGCGCCGGTGATCACCGTCGCCGCCGAGGAATCCGCGGACTGCTGGACCTTCTCGGTCACCGACAACGGCCTCGGCATCGCCGCCGATGATTTCGGCCGGGTGTTCGAGCTGTTCCAGCGGCTTGAACCGACCATGAGCCAGGGCTCGGGCATCGGGCTCGCCACCAGCAAGAAGATCATCGACCACCTCGGCGGCCGCATCTGGCTGACCTCGGTGCCGGGTCAGGGGTCGGTGTTCCTGTTCACGGTTCCCAAGGCGACTGAGTCCTGACCTCGGTGCGCCTACTCTTGGTTGGCCGCGATCATCGCCTGGATCGCCCATCGCGTTGACGCAGGCGATGGAACCCGGGGTCTGGTGGCATCACCTCGCCCGCCGTAGGCGCCAGATCACCTTGGTCACGCCGCTGCCGGTGGCGATCAGCGCGGACTGCAGCTCGTGGGCGCGGTGCTGACGGAGCTCGGCGAGCAGCGGACCGTCGGCGACTTCGAGGGTCAGCACGCCAGCGGCGAGCGCGACCGGCTTCAGCTTGGCCAGAACCTCGGGAGCGAAGGTCTGGTTGAGCGCTGCCGCGACCCGCGTGTAGCGCCGCATCTGCTTGGCGGCTTCGCTGCCCATGAACGATGACACGAGATCGGAAACCGCTTCGACTTTGCGGGCGCGGTAGCGCGGCTGGGCGGCCAGCCGGCGATCACGCTCGGGGCCGGGTGGAGGAGGCGGTGGACCGGCCATGGCGTCAGGATCGGCGGTTCGCGACAACCGCAACCGCGGAGCTCAGCCCCGATTCGAAGCAGTGGCGGCGCCGCGCGCATAGACCGCTTCGAAGGCGGCGGCCTGGGTGTCGTCGGTCCCGATGATGTCGCCGACCTCGACCCCATCCTGGTCGCCGCCTGGGGACGCCGGCGACCGCTCGGCGTCGCGCACGATGAGGACGATGCGATGGAGGCCCGGCCGAACCCCGGGCGGCAGGCGCACGGTCAGGTTGCCATCCTCAGCGACAGCGGCGGTGGTTGTGATCGTCAGCATGGTCACCTCCCGCCTTCAGTGTACCCGCTGCGAAGCGATTGCGGCATACGCTCGGCGAAGCAGCTACGCCTAGCCGCGTGCGAATAGCGGCGTTGCACGGCCGATACCGCCACCGAGCATGCCCGGCCACCGCCGGAGACCGCCATGCCCGCCCAGATCAGCGTCCAGCTCTACACCCTGCGCGAACAGATGAAGGCCGGCAATCACGCCGCGGTCATCAAGCGACTCGGCGAGATCGGCTATGCCGGCATCGAGTGCGCCGGCTTCTATGGGCTCAAGCCCACCGAGATCCGCAAGCTCGCCCAGGACCACGGCATGGTGGTGTCCTCCAACCACTGCGAGATGCCGACCGCGGCCAATCTCCAGCAGATCATCGACACCCACCAGGCGCTCGGCACCTCCTACGCCGTCAGCGGCTTCTGGATCCCTGAATTCGAGAGCATCGACGCCATCCGCCGCGCCGCCGACCGGATCAACGAGGTGGTCGAACCGCTCGAGCAGGCGGGTATTTCCCTGCTGCTGCACAACCACTGGTTCGAGTTCGCGCGCATCGACGGCAGGATCGCCTACCAGCACCTGGTCGAGTACGCGCCGAAGGTGAAGTTCGAGATCGACACCTACTGGGCCAGCAACTTCGGCGCCGAGGTGCCGGCGAAGATGGTCGCGATGTTCCGCGACCGCACCCACCTCCTGCACCTCAAGGACGGAGATTTCGTGCGCGACCAGCCCATGGTCGCCTGCGGCAAGGGCAAGCAGGACTTCCCGGCGATCGTCGCCGCCGCCGATCCCAAGCTGGTGAAGTGGGCGATCGTCGAGCTCGACGCCTGCGCCACCGACATGGTCCAGGCGGTCGAGGACAGCTACCACTACCTCGTCGGCAAGCAGCTCGCCGTCGGCCGCATGCCCGCACGCAGCGCCGCCCGTTAAGCCTCAAGGCGGCATTCGGGGGCATCTGCTGCGTTGCCTTCCCCTTGCGATCCACCAGGAGCGCGGCGGGTCGGGCGCCTTGCAGCTACCCCCGACTGCCGCCTTGAGGAGGCAACGCGCGGGAGCGTCACCGCGCAGGGACGTTGGGCGCGGTATCCTGACGTGCTTCGGCCCGACGCCACGCCTCGCCGGCCAGCACCCACT
>JACDEC010000262.1 GCA_013816645.1 Planctomycetota bacterium | reverse complement strand
CCCGGGGGTCGGTAGACCCCGAGAACCGACGCGGTTGGAAGCGCGAAGTGTGTTCAGTGCCCGACTGGCGCAAGCCGGCATGGCGGATACGCGAACTCGATCCGGCCCCCGCCCACCGGCCCCAGCGGCGCAGCCGCCCGACCGTCCTACTCCGTCTCTTCCTTGCGCCAGCCGCCGAGATCGCGGCCGAGGATCTGCTCGACGGTGTGGGCGAAGAGTTCGCGGATCTGGATGGTCGAGGTGTACTGCAGGGCGCGGTTGGCGAGATTGCGCGCGCCGGTGAGGTTGACCGAGCGGATGATCTTCTTGACCAGCGGCACCTGCGGCGCCGGCATCGAGAACTTGGTCACGCCCAGGCCGAGCAGGAACATGGTGTAGAACGGGTCGCCGGCCATCTCGCCGCACACCGTGAGGTCGCTGTTGTGGGCCTTGGCGGTGTCGACGATGATGCGCAGGATCGACAGCATCCCGGGATTGTGCGCCTTGTACCAGGCGGCGACGTCGGGGTGGTTGCGGTCGGCGGCGCAGACGTACTGGGTCAGGTCGTTGGTGCCGACCGAGAAGAACTGCACCTCGCGCACGAACTTGTCCATCGACAGCGCCGCGGCCGGGACCTCGACCATCATCCCGACGGGGATGTTCTGGTCGAACTTCTTGCGCGAGATCTCGAGCTCGCGGCGGGCGGTGCGCAGCATGCGCTTGGCCAGGCGGATGTCCTCGAGCGAGGTGATGAACGGGAACATCAGCTTGACCTTTCCGTGCGCGCTGGCGCGCAGGATGGCCTTGAGCTGGATGATCTGGAACTCCTCGAGGTCGGTGATCAGCCGGATCGAGCGCCGGCCGAGCACGTGGGTGTCCTCGTCGGGCAGCTTGAGGTAGGGCAGCTTCTTATCCGAGCCCAGGTCCATGGTGCGGATGGTCACCGGCTTGCCGTCCATCTTGGTCACGGCTTCGCGGTAGATCTGGTACTGCTCCTCCTCGTCGGGGAAGGCCGAGCCCGCCATCAGGTGGAACTCGCTGCGGTAGAGCCCGATGCCCTCGACCTTGTACATCTTGGCGAGGTCGATCTCGCTCTGCTTGGAGACGTTGGCGAGCAGCGAGATGTGGTGGCCGTCGGTGGTCAGCGACGGCAGGTCGACCTCCTTGGCCAGCGAGGTCTGGAAGCGGTCGAACTCCTTCTTGGTCGCGGTGTAGGAGTCGAGGACATCCTTCTTGGGGTTGACGTAGACCGTGCCGGTCGAGCCGTCGACGATGACCAGGTCGCCGTCCTTGATGTTGTCGCCGATGTCCTCGAGGCCCATCACCGACGGCACGTTCATCGCGCGCAGCATGACCGCGGCGTGGCCGCGCTCGCTGCCGAGCTCGCAGGCGACGCCCTCGCAGTGGCGGCGCTCGAGGGTGGCGATGTCCGAGGGCAGCAGTTCGCGGGCGAAGATCACCGTGCCGCTGGGCAGCTCCTCGGTGTCCTCGCGCTTGCGGGTGCGCCGCTCGCTGTCCTGGAGGTGGGCGAGGTTCTCGAGCAGGCGACGGCCGACGTCGCGCAGGTCGGCGGCGCGCTCGCGCAGGTGCTCGTCCGGCACCTTCTTGAGCGTCTGGTAGTAGCCTTCGACGATGGTCGAGACCACCACCTCGGCCGGCTTGAAATCGTTGGCGACCTGGTCGCGCACCTTCCGCAGGAAGGCCTGGTCCTCGAGGATCAGGATGTGGGCGTCGAAGATCATCGCTTCGAGTTCGCCGATCTCCTTGGCGACCTTGGAGCGCGCTTCGAGCAGCTGCGCCTTGCTCAGTCGCACCGCTTCTGCCAGGCGCTCGTGCTCGCGCGCGACCTCGTCGGGCTTGATGGTGCGATCGGAGAGGATCTGGGTCTGGCGGAACTTGAGGGTGACGCGGCCGATGGCGATGCCGGGGACTACGGCGATCCCCTTGAAGATCGACTTGCGCTCCGGGCCTTTGCCGCTGCCGCGTTGCTTCGCCATGAGGCTGTTTCAGTCCACCGTTGCTCGGCCGTGATGCGGTTCGACCGTCCGTCGGCCGCAAGCGCTGCGAGGCGCCGCTGCCAGTGTGCTCGACCGGCGAATGATGTGCAAGTGCGTGCATGCGGCTCGCTTGGGCTCGCGCTCACTCTCGCTTCGTCGCTCCCCCTGTGCGGCCGGCGCCCACCCGGCGTGCAGCGAGCCGGCCTACGCCTTGGCGGCGAGCGCGTCTTCGACCAGCCGCGGCACCGCCGCCAGGGCGGCAGGCAACTGCGCACCGTCCTTGCCACCGGCCTGGGCGACGTCGGGCTTGCCGCCACCGCCGCCGCCGACCAGCTTGGCCAGCTTGCCGACCAGGTCGCCAGCGGACAGACCGCGCTTGATCAGCGCCGGTCCCACCGACACCGCGAGCAGCGCTTTGCCGCCGTCGACCGCCCCGAGCACGGCGACGCATTCCGGCTTTCGCTGACGCACCAGGTCGAGCAGCGAACGCAGCGACTTGGCGTCGGCCCCCTCCACCGTCGCCGCGATCAGCTCGGCCCCGCCGACCGGGCTGGCCGCGGCGAGCACGCGATCGATCGATCCCGCGGCGGCCTGGGACTTGCGCTCCTCGGCCAGCCGCCGCAGGCGCTTGAGCTCGACCTGTAACTGGTCGACGCGTTCGGTCAGCGAGCCGTTGGCTCCGGTCATCGTGGTCATCAGCCGGGTCGCCAGATCGGTGACCTCGCGGACCAGCAGCTCGAGCCGACCCGGCACCTCGCGCACCGGGACCTTGAACGAGCGGGCGAGCTCCTCGACCTCCATCGCGTCGGCCGCGCCCGCGCCGCCGACGATCGTCGCGCAGGCGCGCGCCACCGACTGCTGCTCGTTGACCAGCTGTTCAGCAGCGTCACCGGCGACCGCGATGATGCGCCGGATGCCGGCGGCGGTCGCCTCGTCCTTGACAATGCGGAAGGTGCCGATGTCGGCGGTGTTGACGACGTGGCACCCACCGCAGAACTCGCGCGAGACCTCGCCGCCGGCGATCGAGATCACCCGCACGTGCTGGCCGTACTTCTCGCCGAACTGGGCCTTGGCGCCGAGCTTCTTGGCTTCCTCGATGGGCAGCTCGTTCGCCGCCACCGGATAGCGGCCGGCGACGCGCTCGTTGACCCAGCGTTCGACCTCGGCGAGCTGCTCGCGGGTGGGCGGGGTCGGGTTGTTGTAATCGAAGCGCAACGACGCCGGCTCGACCTTGGAGCCCTGCTGCTCGACGTGGTGGCCGAGCACGTGCCCGAGCGCGCTGTGCAGCAGGTGGGTCGAGGTGTGGTGGCGGGTGGTCGCCTTGCGCGAGTCCTCGTCGACCTCGGCTTTCACCTGACCAGGCTTGGCGGTGCCGCGGGTAACCTCGCCGAAATGGATGACCAGCTTGTCGTCCTTCTGGGTGTCGACGACCCGGATCTCGAAGGGCTCGCTGCCGATGCCGCCGCCGCGCACCCGGCCGATGTCGCCGACCTGGCCGCCCGATTCGGCGTAGAACGGCGTGCGCTCGAGCGCGAAGCGCACCTTGGCGCCGAGCGGGGCTTGGGCGACCTCCTGGCCATCGACTTCGAGCAGGGTCAGGGCGGTGAGCGTCTCGAGTTCGCTGTAGCCGATGAACGGCGTGGCCCCGAGGCGCGGCTTGGCCTGCTGCAGCGCGGTCGAGGTGAAGACCTCGACCTTGCGATCACCTTGGCTGATCTTCACGAATTCGTCCCAGCGCTCGGCGAAGCGCTGCTCGTCGATCTTGAGGTTCTCGGCGCCGGCCAGTTCCTCGATGATCTCCTTGGGGAAGCCGTTGGTGGTGACCAGCTCGAAGGCGTCGTCGCCGCTGAACACGCCCGAGGCCTTGTTGCGCGCCAGCGCGCGTTCGAACAGGTCCATGCCCTTGCCCAGGGTGCGGCGGAACATCTGCTCCTCGGCCTTGAGCGTCTCGACGATCAGCTCGCGGCGCCGGCCGAGCTCGGGGTAGGTCTCGCCCATCGCCTCGACCACCGCGGGAACGATCTCGTGCAGGCGCGCCTGCTCGACGCCAAGCCGGGTGATGTCCAGGGTCGCGCGGCGGATCAGCCGGCGGACGATGTAGCCGCGGTCGTTGTTGCCGGGCAGGGCGCCATCGGCGATGCAGAAGCTGACCGCGCGGACGTGGTCGCTGACCCGGCGGGTGAGCACGTTGCGGTCGGCCTCGGGCCCGCCCTTGGCGTCCTTGACGTAGGGCACGCCGCTGACCGCGACGACCGCGCGGATGATGGTCTGGAACAGGTCGATGTCGAAGTTGTTGTAGACGCCCTGCATCACCGCGGCGACGCGTTCCAACCCCGAGCCGGTGTCGATGTTGCTGCGGCCGAGGTTCTCGAGGTTCGGCGTGCCGTCCGGGTTCGGCTTGCGCACGTTGAACTCGGGGAACACCAGGTTCCAGATCTCGACGAAGCGCCCGGTCGACGAGGTCAGGTTGTCGGCGGGATCGTCGTTGGTGCGGTGATCCCAGAAGATCTCGCTGCAGCAGCCGCCCGGGCCCTCCGGCCCCTCGCTCGGCGCGTTGGCCGGCCAGAAGTTGTCGGCGTCGCCGAGCTTGAAGATGCGCTCGGCCGGGATGCCGATCTCCTCGCGCCAGATGCGGTAGGCCTCGCCGTCGATGCGGTGCACCGAGATCGACAGGCGCGTCGGGTCCAGTTGCAGGCGCTGGGTGAGGAACTCCCAGGCCCAGTGGATCGCCTCCTTCTTGAAGTAGTCGTTGAACGAGAAGTTGCCGAGCATCTCGAAGAAGGTGTGGTGCCGCGCGGTGCGCCCGACGTTGAGGATGTCGTTGGTGCGAATGCACTTCTGCGAGGTCGTCGCCCGGGTGAAGGGATGGGTGCCGCGTCCCAGGAACATGTCCTTGAACTGCGACATGCCTGCGACCGTGAACAGCGTGGTGTCGCTCTCCGGGACCAGCGAAGCGCTGGCATAGCGGACGCAGCCCTTCTCGGCGAAGAAGGCCTGGAAGGCTTCGCGGATCTCAGCGGTGCTGCGCGGGATACCCATGTGTGCTCCAACGCGGAGATAAACCCCGCTCACAAAGGGGAGATACGCTAAATCCGCCGACCCATGCCGCAAGGGAATGTGTATTGACGCCTGCGCGTGCCACCCCTACAAGGCACGACCCTCGCGGCGCCTCCGGCCACGTACTGCACCGGACCGTAGCTCAGCCTGGATTAGAGCGCTTCCTTGGGGTGGAAGAGGTCGCAGGTTCGAATCCTGTCGGTCCGACCAGAAGAAACGAGAGGCCCTTCGACCAGCGAGTCGAAGGGCTTTCTCATTTCTGGGTGCGGCGCCGAGGGCCTCGTCGTCGCTGAATAC
>JACDEC010000261.1:2706-5339 GCA_013816645.1 Planctomycetota bacterium | reverse complement strand
CGCCTGGCAGGCGCGTTGCAGGCCGAGGGCGGCGCGCGGACTGGCGCCGGTGTGGATGGCCTTGTGGGTGCGCGTGGCCTGGATCACCGCGAGCAGGTAGCGGCGCACGCTCTCCTCGACGGCGATCGAGCGAACCTCCTGGCGCAGGCGGGTGGCAGCGTCGCCATCGAGGATGGTGCCCAGCCGGGCGAGATCGCTGTCGGCGCCATCGCGCACCAGCAGTTCCAGTTCGGCCGCGCCGTCGGGATAGCCCAAGCGGTAGGTGACCAGGAAGCGGTCGCGCTGGCTGTCTGGCAGCGGATAGGTGCCGGCCTGGTCGAGCGGGTTCTGGGTAGCGATGCAGAAGAAGGTCCGGGGCAGGGCCATGGCCACGCCTTCGACGGTGACCTGGTTCTCGCTCATCGCCTCGAGCAGGGCGGACTGGGTACGCGGTGGGGTGCGGTTGAGCTCGTCGGCGAGCATGACATCGCAGAAGAGCGGGCCGGGATGGAAGACGAACTTACGCTCCTGCTCGTCGTAGATCGACACCCCGGTGATGTCCGCCGGCATGAGGTCGGGCGTGCACTGTAAACGACGAAAACGGCCGCCCGTGGCTTGGGCCAGGGCCCTGGCCAGGGTGGTCTTGCCCACGCCGGGGATGTCCTCGAGTAGTACGTGACCCCCAGCGAGGAACGCAACCACAAGCAGCTCAACGGCTTGGCGGTTTCCGCGGTATACACCGGCTATGGCATTGACCAGGCGGCTGACTTCCGGATGCGCGGATGTCATACTAATAGGCTCCTACGCCGACAGAGTGTGGCACGGTCTATGGTTATGTATCAGTGCAACGGGCCTGCCAGGGGCAGGTTCATGTTGCCTGCGCTTTCCCTTATGGCTATAACCCGACGTAACTCACCGCCTGAACGACCCTAATACCCGAACGAAGACTGAACGAGGAGTGCACGATGTCACGCCAGACGATCGCCAAGCGCACCATCGCCGAGCGCATCGCCGAGCGCCAGGGCCTCGGCCAGATCCAGACACTGCAGATCATCCAGGCCTTCCTCGATGAGATCATCGAGGAGCTGGCTCAGGGTAATCGCCTGGAGTTCCGCGACTTCGGCGTGTTCGAGACGGTGGTGCGCAAGGCGCGCACCGCGCTCAATCCCAAGACCCTCGAGAAAGTCCAGGTCGGCAGCAAGGTCGTAGTGAAGTTCAAGGTCGGCCGCCTGATGAAGGAGAAGGTCGAGAAGCTCCTGGCCGCCGAAGGCAATGCCGGTGGCGGCGTAAGCGGTGGCGACAACGGAGGCAACGTCGCTCCGGGATCCACCTGACGTTCGCATCGAGAAGCATCGGCCGTCGACATCTTGTAGAGTCGCCCCGCCGGCCAGGATGCCGCGCTGTGACCTGGCGACGCATCGCGCAATCCCTGTTCATCACCGTGGTCGGGAGCCTCGTCGCGATCGCGGCCGAGCCCGATCAGGGCGTCACGCCGACAACTCCCGCGACGGTCGAGCCGCTGGCGCCGCCGGTGCCCTTCCTCTTCCGGCACAATGGCGGGCACCTCGAGTGGATGGAGGGCGTCCCCAACGCGCTGACCGGAGGCGTCGAGCTGATGTACGAAGCCATCGCGCTCAAGGGTGAGCGACTCGAATTCGCCTTTGGCGGACATCCCGCCAGCAAGCAACTGGTGATCGATGCCGCGGCACTCGCGCCCGGTCCCAACGGCCCTTCGCCCGACCGCGTGCTGTTCGACAGCCGCGCCAGCCAGTTGCCGCTGGTCGGTTTCCGCGGCTTGTTCACGCCGACCGCCATCGTCATCACCCGGATCACCGCCATCGATCCCGCTGCGCCGAACCGCTTGTCGTGGCGCGCCGTCCTGAAGCAGCCCGGCCACTTCGCGGGCGAACTCAAGTCGCGCGCGGGCTGGGAGCCCTTCGCCGCCTGGGCTGACGAGATCGAGATCGTGCTGCGCGCTGATCTCGTCGGCGATGGCCTGGCGAACCTGCGCTTCGCCGAAGTCCACTTCTTCGGGCGCGAGAAGCGCGACGGGCAGCCGCGCCAGCTCGTGCGCCTGGACCGTGTGCTCAAGCCGCTCGCCAAGCCCGAGGATCTCGACGGCCTCGAGATGGATGGCGCGCAATACGGCCTGCAGACCATGAAGCTGACCATCGAATTCGCCGAAGACGGCAGCTTCGGTGCCTACAAGCCCGGAGTCGCGACGACGACATACGGGACCTGGCCTGAAGATCTGCGCAAGCGTCCGCGCAGCCTGCTCGCGCCAGCGAAGTGATGAAGTCGCGCAACGTCCCCTCCGCCCGCGGCGGCGGAGCGCTGCCCAGGTCGACGTGAATATCCTCCGCTACCTGCATGCGGAGTGCATCAGCGTCGATCTCGAACTCGACCTCGGCTTCGCGACCTCCGAGCCGCTTCCCGACGAATCCGACGTCCAGCGCCATAAGCGCGAGCACCGCGATAAAGAAGCGTTGCTCGGGGTGCTCGCGCGGCTGCTCGCGCGCAGCGGGGTGATCGTCAGCGACGCAAAATTCCTGCGCGACTTGGTCAACCGCGAGCGCAAGGCGACCACCGCGATCGCGCCCGGGGTGGCGATCCCGCACGTGCGCAGCATGCAGGTCCGCAAGTTCGTCATGGGT
>JACDEC010000261.1:0-2696 GCA_013816645.1 Planctomycetota bacterium | reverse complement strand
GGTGCCCTTCGAGAGCCTGGATGGCGAGCCGACCCGGCTGTTCTTCCTGCTCGCCAGCCCGCCCTGGGACGACCGGACGTATCTCCAGGTCTACCGGGAGTTTGGCGAGCTGATGCAGGATGAGGAGACGGTCGAGGCGCTGCTCGGGGCCGGATCGCCGCAAGAAGTCTTGGCGGTGCTGCGGCACTGGTTCATCCATTAACAGACGCTCGCTGTCGCCTTCGGCTCCTGGCTCGCTGGGCGGGGGGATGGTCTCCCCCCGCCAACGCGCCTACGGCGCTGCCCCCCAGCCCTTGCTCGCTGTCGCCTACGGCTCCTGGCTCACTGCGGGCCTGAGCCATTCATCCCCTGGGTGCATTGACTTCGGGGTTGGTCCCTTAACCTTCCCGCCCCCGCGCGCTTGCGCGCATCCGGATGTCCCGGGTGCTGTCAGCGCGCCGAACCGGCGACCACCGTCGCCCCAACCCTGCTCGACGCCCCCGGCCATGCGGCCTCGGTGCGGTCGACAGGTCATGAAAGCACGTACCCCATGCCCAAATTCATCGAGCGCATCCGCGTCATCGACGACGTCCTGCTCGCGCAGGAAATGGAAGCCGCGCTCGGCCCCGACGCCGGCAGCGCCCTCAAGACCGCTCTCGAAGGCGAGATCAACCGCTTCGAGACCCGGCAGATCGTCACCGGCTTCATCGTCGGCGAGCACAACGACGCCGTGGTCGTCGACGTCGGCTACAAGTCTGAAGGCATCGTTCCGCGCGAGGAATTCGCCGCCGAGGAGTCGACCGTCGGTTCCAAGGTCCAGGTCATGATCGTCGAGATCATGCCCAACGGCGAGATGCTGCTGTCCAAGCGCCAGGCCGACCTCGAGATCGGCTGGAAGGGCGTGCTCGGCAACACCAAGGAAGGCGACCGGGTCAAGGGCCGGGTCGTGCGCAAGATCAAGGGCGGCCTGCTCGTCGACATCGGCGTGCCCGTCTTCCTGCCCGCCTCGCAGGTCGACCTGCGCCGCGCGCCGGACGTCGGCGAGTACATCGGCCAGATCGTCGAAGCCGAGATCATCAAGATCGACGGCGAGCGGAAGAACATCGTCGTCTCGCGCCGCAAGGTCCTCGAAGAGGAGCGCAAGAAGAACCGCGAGAACCTGGTCAAGGAACTGCACGTCGGCGATCTGCGCGAAGGCCAGGTCAAGAACATCACCGACTTCGGCGCGTTCATCGACCTCGGCGGCCTCGACGGCCTGCTGCACATCACCGACATGTCGTGGGGCCGCGTCAACCACCCCAGCGAGGTCGTCTCGCTTGGCCAGAAGATCGAAGTGGTCGTGCTCGACTACGACGCCGAACGCAACCGCATCAGCCTCGGCCTCAAGCAGAAGACCCGCAACCCGTGGGAAGACATCGGCGATCGTTACCCGATCGGCAGCGTCCGCGAGGGCGAGGTCGTCAACTTGATGAACTACGGCGCGTTCGTGCGCCTCGAGCCCGGCATCGAAGGCCTGGTGCACATCAGCGAGATGTCCTGGACCAAGCAGATCGCCCACCCGAGCGAACAGGTGAAGGTGGCCGACAAGGTCAAGGTCATGATCCTCGACATCAACCACGACAAGCAGGAGATCTCGCTCGGCATGAAGCAGGCCGAGCGCAATCCCTGGGAGACGATCGGCGAGCGCTACCCGGTGGGCAACATCATCAAGGGCACCGTCCGCAACGTCACCAACTACGGCGCGTTCGTCGAGATCGAGGAAGGCATCGAAGGCCTGCTGCACGTCAACGACATCAGCTGGACCAAGAAGCTGACCCACCCGTCGCCCGACGTGAACAAGGGCGACGTGCTGACCTGCAAGATCCTCGACATCGACAAGGAGCGCCAGCGCATCAGCCTCGGCCTCAAGCAGCTGCTCAACGATCCCTGGACGACCGACATCCCCGAGAAGCTCAAGAAGGGCATGACCGTCGACGGCAAGGTGACCAAGATCACCAACTTCGGCGTGTTCATCGAGATCCTCGACGGACTCGAAGGCCTGCTCCACGTCAGCGAGATCTCGGATGAGCCGGTCGAGAAGCCGGAGGAGCTGCTCAAGGTCGATCAGGTCGTCAAGGTCAAGGTCATCAACGTCGACTTCGATCTGCGCAAGATCGGCTTGTCGATGAAGACGGGCTGAATCGGATCGTTCTCGCCCCTGGGGGCGGCTCGCCGTTCGCGGCACGATGCAAGAGGCCGGCACCATTGGTGCCGGCCTCATTGCTTGGCTGGCTTCGTCCGTCGTTATGGAACTCACCCTGGCCGCTTCTCTTGGGCACTGCGCCGCTAGCGTGCGGCGCGTGATCCTCCGCCTGCTTCTGATCTGCTGCCTGTTCACCGTCGTCGCGGCTGTCGAGGAGCCGGTGCGCGTCGACCTGCTGGTCGGTGTCTCGAGCATTGCTCCGGGGACTACGATCACCGTCGGGGTGCGTATGCACATCGCGCGAGGCTGGCACATCCCGTGGCGGGATGCCGAGCGGCCTGCGTCCGCTTGCATGACGGTCGATTGGCGACTCCCCCGCGGATTCGTGGTCAGTTCGCTGCGGTGGCCCGCTCCGTCGCGCCTCGTGCATACGGACCGCGCCACGGTCGGGTATGTCGACGAAGTCGTCATGCTCGCCGAGATCAGCGTCCCCTATCCGCTCTCGGGCGCCGGTCCCTATCGACTCGGTGCGGCG
>JACDEC010000260.1 GCA_013816645.1 Planctomycetota bacterium | reverse complement strand
GCTGGGCGGGTGGGCGGGCGTTAGCAGCGATGACTGGGCCGCACGTCGCATTCCGGTTTTGCTGGCGACTAGGGCGTCGCATTGGCACCCGCTTACGCAGGTTCGCGGGGCGCGAACCGTGCCGGGCCGAGCCCGTCACGCCCGGCGCTCTGGCACCGGACTGCTGCCGCTTCGTACGGGTACCGCGTCCGACGAGACCCGCTTACGCAGGTTCGCGGGGCGCGAACCGTGCCGGGCCGAGCCCGTCACGCCCGGCGCTACGGCGCCGGACTGCTGCCGCTTCGAGTCGTTACCGCGTCCGGCGGGGGCAAAGCAAACTCCCCATACAGCGCGGCGTGGTCGCTGAGTTCGCTCCACGGCTTGCCGCTCAGGCACTCGGCGAGCACCGGGACCAGGCCACGGATGTAGATGCGGTCGAGGCGCAGGAACGGCCACCAGCTCGGGAAGGAGCGTGCGCAGCGGCCGTGCAGGGTCTTGTAGGCTTCGACCAGGTTGAGGTCGCGCTCGATCATGCGCCCTGCGCGTTCCTTCCAATCGTTGAAGTCCCCGGCGATCACCAGCGGGCAGCTGGGCGGCACGGCCTCGGCGATCCGCTCGGTCAGGCGCTTCACCTGCTGGCGGCGGCCGAATTCGCTGAGGTCGAAGTGGGTGCAGATCACGTGCAGCGGCGTGGCGAACCCGGGCGGGGCGACCACCGCGTGCAGCAGCCCGCGGCGCTCGAATGGATTGGTCGAAACGTCGATGTTCTCGTAGGAGACGAAGCTGTGCTTGCTGAGGATGGCGTTGCCGTGGTGCCCCTCGTCGTAGACCGCGTTCTTGCCGTAGGCGTGGTGGGGCCAGAGGCGGTCGGCGAGGTATTCGAACTGCGATTCCTGCGGCCACTCTTCGACATTCTGGGCGTGGCCGTGGTGCGCGCCCTGGACCTCCTGGAGCAGCACGAGGTCGGCGTTGGTGATCTCGAGCACCTCGCGCATGCGCTTGAGCACGAAGCGGCGGTTGGCGAACGAGAAGCCCTTGTGGATGTTGTAGGAGAGGATCTTGAGCGACGGGAACGGCGCCTTCTCGGTGCGGAACCCGGTGGCGTCCGGACAGGGCGCCAGCGTACCCGCGACGGCGCTTGAGCGCAGTTGCTCGTCTGGCGACGTCACAGCCAGTACCTGATGCGCAGCGCGATGCGGCCGAGCCACTTCTGCAGCCACGGCCGCCGCTTCCAGTCGTCGATGGTGATCTCCTTGGACTGGGCGAGATCGTCGAGGTAGGCGCGCTCGAACGCCTTGTGGGTGCGCGGATGCAGCATCACGATATCGGCTTCGAGATCGTGGAGCAGGCTGCGGTAGTTGAGGTTGGTCGATCCAACGGTCAGCCAGTCGTCGATCTGCACGGTCTTGGCGTGCAGCACCCGCGGCTGGTATTCGTAGATGCGCACGCCCTGCTTGAGCAGCGCCAGGTAGAACGCCGCCGAGACCCAGGGCATGAATACCACATCGCACTTGGTCGGCATCAGCATGCGCACATCGATGCCGTTGCGCGCCGCCTGCCCGAGCGCCGCGACCAGCTTGTGGTTGGGCACGAAATAGGCCGCGGTGACCCACACCCGGCGCTTGGCGCCGGCGATGCGCTCGACCAGGTCGCGGAACACCTTGCGCCGCTGGCGCAGGGTGTCGTTGAGGCGCACCAGGCCGCTGTCCTCGCGCTTGAGCACCCCCGGCCAGATGACCGGCGGGCGCATCTGCTGGGCCGACAACCGCCACGAGCGGCGCCACACCCAGTTGAAGGATTGGTACAACTCGCCGATCGCGCCGCCTTCGACGCGCGCCCCGGTGTCGCGCCAGTGCTCGTCGCACGAGTACTCGCGGCAGTGCAGGCTGCTGCAATTGAAGCTGCCCACCCAGGCCGCGCGCTGGTCGATCAGGCACAGCTTGCGGTGGGTGCGGCGGTTGATCTGCATGAGCATCCGGAACAGCCGCAAGGCCCCCGAACGGCCATTGTGGATCCGCGAGAACAGCAGCCAGGGCAGCGGATGGTAGATGCGGATGGACAGCCGGTCGCCGATCAGCTCGCGGGCGCGCTTGGCGCACCATGCTCCGGCGCCGGCGCCATCGACCAGCATGCGCACCACCACGCCGCGCGCAGCGGCGGCGCGCAGCGCATCGGTCACGCGCTGACCGAGCAGGTCGTCCTGGAAGATGTAGGTCTGCAGATCGATGGTGGTGCGCGCGCGCTCGATGTCGCGGAGCATGGCGGCGAAGAAGGCGTCGCCGTCGAACCAGATCTTCTCGCTGCGCCAATAGCGCCGGCGCGCCGGGCTCGCCGCTGGCGACAGCGCCGTCTCGATCGGCTCCTGCAGGGCCAGATCCATCACCGCTCCATTTCCATCCACGTGCGTTCCAATCGCAACCTTCCTCGTCGCGCCGCGGGAGTGAAGCCGATTCGCACCGGGGTACGGCGGACGTGCAAGCCGGTCGCTCAAGGGGCTGGACGGGATTCCTTGGCCAACCAGGCGAGGTAGGGCGGGAAACCCCCGTCCACGCCCAGGACCAGGATGCACGGCAGGGCATAGGGGTGCAGGGCCCGGACCCGGGCGGATAATCCCATCACCTGCGCTGGTACGGTCTTGGCGATCAGCACGACCTCGCGGACATCCTCGATCGCCCCCTCCCAGCGGTAGATCGCGCGCATCCCGGGCAGGATGTTCACGCAGGCGGCGAGGCGTTCGTCGACCAGCGTCCGGGCGATGGCCGCGGCGCAGGCCTCGTCGGGAGCGGTCAGGTAGACCATCCGGACCTCGTCGACAGCGGTCATATCACCCTCCTGTGCAAGCTTGTCCACCGCGTCATTGCCGGGAAAACCAGTGATCACAAGGGGAATGGTCCTTGGAGGGCGTGTGCTGCGCTCGTAGTCTCCGGACCGCGCCAAAGCGACCGGCAACCGCCGTCGCCGCCGGCGCCACACGGGAAGGGAGCTCATGCGCAGCAAGGTCCTCGCATTCGTCATGGCAGGCGGCCGAGGGACGCGCCTGGAACCGTTGACGGAGGCGCGGTCGAAGCCCGCTGTGCCGTTCGGAGGCAAGTACCGGATCATCGACTTCGTGCTCTCGAACCTGGTCAACTCGGACATTTTCAGCATCTATGTGCTGACCCAGTTCAAGTCGCAGAGCCTCACCGAGCACCTCCAGGAGAGCTGGAACTTCGGCAACATCCTGCCCGGCCACTTCATCATCCCGGTGCCGGCGCAGCAGCGCACCGGCGAGCACTGGTACAAGGGCACGGCCGACGCGATCTTCCAGAACCTCAACCTGATCAAGGACCGCCAGCCCGAACTGGTCGCGGTCTTCGGCGGCGACCACATCTTCAAGATGAACGTCGAGGACATGATCCAGGATCACCAGCAGACCCAGGCTGACGTGACCATCGCCGCGATCCCGGTGCCGATCGCCGAAGCCCACCAGTTCGGCGTCATCCAGGTCGACAACCGTTGGCGGATCACCGGCTTCCAGGAGAAGCCCAAGAACCCGACGCCGATCCCGGGTTCACCGGACATGGCGCTGGTCTCGATGGGCAACTACGTTTTCACCCGCAAGGCGCTGGTCGACAACCTCCAGGAGGACGCCGTCGAAGCCCGTTCGTCCAACGACTTCGGCAAGGACGTGCTGCCGCGCATGCTGCGCCAGGGCCAGCGGCTGTTCGCCTTCGACTTCCGGCGCAACCGCATCCCCGGCTCGACCAACGTGCTCAACGACAGCTACTGGCGCGACGTCGGTACGCTCGACAGCTATTACGAAGCCAGCATGGATCTGCGCTCGGTGCAGCCGCTGCTCGACCTGTACAACCAGGAATGGCCGATCCGCAGTTCGCCCAACACCCTGCCCCCGGCCAAATTCGTGCACAACGCCGATGGTCGCGTCGGCCAGGCGCTGCAGTCGATCGTCTGCGAAGGCTCGATCATCTCGGGTTCGACGGTGGTCGACTCGATCGTCAGCATGCGCTGCCGCATCAACAGTTACGCCGACGTCAACGCCTGCGTGCTGATGGAGGACGTCGAGGTCGGCCGCGGTGCCAAGATCCGCCGCTGCATCATCGATAAGCACGTCAAGATCCCGCCCGGTGACATGATCGGGTTCAACCGGGAGCTCGATGCCAAGCGCTTCAAGATCACCGAGTCGGGCATCGTGGTCATCGGCAAGCACCAGGCCGTGGAACTGCCCACATGAATGTGCGACGTGCGAAGTGCGGTGTGCGAAGTTCCGCGGCAGGGAGCCGGGGATTGCCCTGGCTTCCACTCCGCACGTCGAACGTCGCACGTCGCACGGTGGCCTTGGTCCGATGAACCACCCCCAGTCCGCCAAAGCGACCGATCTGCCCGAGGGGCGGCTGGCCATCGACTGGGAGCGTACCGACGGGGTGGTCGTTTATTCGCTGACCGCGCACGCGTTGGCGGCGATGGATCGGCACAAGTGGATCGAAAGCCAGAAAGCCGGTCAGGATCTCGGCGACGCCGTGGTCAGCGACTGGCTCGAGCGCTTCTGGAAGGGCTGGACCCGGTCCAAGCTGATGGAGCACTTCTACGGCTGGAGGTGCTGGGGCGCGTTCGATGAACACGACTTCGGGCTTCTCAATCGTTCCAGCGTTGAACACCATGTGCACCACGATGTTCTCGAGCAGGTCGCGACCATCCTGGCCGAAGGCGGCGAGAACCTCGACGTGATCAACTGGGCCCTCTCCACCGAGCTGCCGCTGGACGAGATCCTCTGGCTGCTCGACCGCATCGACATCAACGCCAAGCGGCACCGCCTGCTCACCGACCATATCCGCCTGTTCATCGAAAGGGCCTGACGTGAACCTCGAAGACCTCAAGCGACTCAGCGTCAAAGAGCTCCGCGAGCTCGCCTCCGGCAACGGCGTCACCGGCGTCGCGGCCCTCAGCAAGGAGCAGCTGCTCGTCAAGCTCAGCGCGGTGTTCGCGTCGCGCCAACCGCAGCACGGCGCGGCCCCGACCGGCGGCGTGCCGGTGCCCACCGCCCAACCCCAGGGCGCCAGCGGCTCGGCGCCGAGCGCTCCGTACGTGCAGAAGGGTCCGGATCCCGGCCTGCCCATCCCCGATCGCTACGGCCGCGATCGCCTGGTCCTGATGGTCCAGGATCCCTTCCACGTCTTCGCCTACTGGGAAGTCTCGGCCGATACCCTGGCGCGCGCCCGCGCCGCGGCCGGAGCGAACTACACCACGGTCCTGCTGCTCGACACCGGCAACGGCGTCGAGAGCCGCGAGGTCGACCTCGCCGGCGGCAACTATTACCTCTCCGTCGCTCCCAGCGGCAGCTACGTCGCCAAGCTGGCGCTGCGC
>JACDEC010000259.1 GCA_013816645.1 Planctomycetota bacterium | reverse complement strand
CCCCATCCCCTATCCCCCGTTCCGAGCCATGACTCCGGCGACCGCGGGATCGCGTTCGAGATCGCTGGTCGGTAGCTCGACCAGGGCGATCAATTTGTCGACGATGGCATCGGCGCCGAGTCCCTGGGCTTCCGCCTCGTAGCTGGGTTGGATGCGGTGGCGCAGCACCGGCTTGGCGACGCGGCGCACGTCGTCGAGGGTCACGTAGCCGCGGCCGGCAAGCGTCGCGCGTCCCTTGGCGCAGAGGATCAACGCGGTGCCGGCGCGCGGACCGGCGCCCCAGCGCAGCAGGGGAGCGAGTTCGCGGTGGCCGCCCTCGCCGAGCGGACGGGTCGAGCGCACCAGCGCCAGCGCGTAACGCACCACGCCTTCGGCGGCTGGCGTCTCGCGCACCAGGCGCTGCAGGGCCAGGAGCTGTTCGGCGTCCATGACCTGATCGGGTTCCTGCACGCGGTTGCCGGTGGTGCGCAGGATGACCTGCAGCTCCTCCTCTTCGCTCGGGTAGCCGACGGTGATCTTGATCAGGAAGCGGTCGAGCTGGGCTTCGGGCAACGAGTAGGTGCCTTCCTGCTCGATCGGGTTCTGGGTGGCGAGCACGAAGAAGGGATTGGGAAGCTTGCGACGCTGGCCACCGGTGGTGACCTGGCGTTCCTGCATCGCTTCGAGCAGCGCGGCCTGGGTCTTGGGCGGAGTGCGGTTGATCTCGTCGGCGAGGATCACCGAGGCGAAGACCGGTCCGGGCAGGAACACCAGCTCGCGCGCGCCGTTGGCCTTGTCCTCGCGGATGACTTCGGTGCCGGTGATGTCGGCGGGCATCAGGTCGGGGGTGAACTGGATGCGGCTGAAGGACAGGCGGACGGTCGCGGCCAGGGTGCTGATCAGCAGGGTCTTGGCGAGTCCAGGCACGCCCTCGAGCAGCGCGTGCCCGTTGGCGGCGATGGCGAGCAGGATCTCGTCGACCACCGCGTCCTGGCCGACGATGACCTTGCCCAGCTCGGTCTTCAGCGCCTGGGCCGACTGGTGGGCCTGTTCGCGGGTCAATTCGCTCATGACGGCTCCTGGCGTCGCCAGGATGGGCGGGGGTCTGGGCATGACAACGGGAAGTCGCATGGCATCGCCACATTGCTCGCCGGCTTCCGTCAGCATGGCGACAGTTACACGCGCTGCCCGCCAACCGCCTGTGCGCTTGCGAGTGGACTCGTTGCGTGAGCATCCCGGCATGGAGCCGCGCATGCCTCGCCGCCTCGCCACCGCCTTCGTGATCGCCCTCGCCGCCGCCAGCTTCGCCGGCTGCACGGGATCGTCAGCGCGCCGCCAGGCCGACGATGACGGCCAGGTCGTCGGCGCCGTTCCAAACTCGCGGGTCCCGACCGCCAGCTCGACCAGTGCCAGGCGTCAAGCCGATGCAGCGGCGCTGACCGCCCCGGCGGTGCCAGCCGGCCAGCGCCCAGCCCCGCTGCTTCCGCGTGACATCGCCATCGAGACCAGCGAAACCCAGCTGGGCGTCCAGGCCCTGCTCGCCGCGCGCGAGGAAGTGGCTGCCGACCTGGCCGGCAAGGCCACCGTCGCTCAGCGCCATGACTTCATCTTCCATACCTGGCTGCCGCAGATGCGCGCCGAGCAGGCCCGCTTGGCGAAGCTGCGCGACCAGCGCCTGGCCCGCGAGCAGCGCATGGTCCAGGCCGGCGCCGCCCAGGCGGGCCGCGATTGCGAGCTCCAGGCGGTCGAGGATCGCTACGCCGTCGAGATCGATCGCGAGCGCCGCAAGACGGTGCCGATCCTCAAGGACGAGTGAGCGTCGCTGGGCGGCGGTCGGCCCGGAAATCAGCGAACCGGCGACCGTTTCGCCCGTCTGACCAGTGAGCGCTGCGCAGCATCGACCGACTCCGCGATTGCGTGGCAAGCGCTGCTGACGACGCTGTTTCGGGGCCATCGCCCTGGAGATCCGCATGGATGTGCATGGCTTCCTCCAGGCCCTGAGGGCGCGCCTGCGCCGGGTCCTGGTGCTCGACGGGGTGGCCAAGCTGATGGTCACCGGCCTGGTGGCCGCGGCGACCATCGCCGTGCTTGACTGGTGCTTCGTCTTGCCTGGTCTGGTGCGCCTGGGGGCGCTGGCCGCCTTGGCCACAGGCCTGTTCGTGCTGGCCCTGCGCCGCCTCCATCGCCCGCTCAGCCGCGGCATGGACGATCGCACGCTTGCGGCGCTCGCCGAACGCCGCATCCCCGCGCTCGACGGACGCCTGCTGTCGGGAGTCGACGGCATCCGCCTGAGCGCGGTCGATGTCGGGGAGCTCGCCGGCCTGCTCGATGAACGGGCCCCGCGCACCCTGGTCCCAGCGATCGCCCTGCCGCGCCGGTTGGCGATCGCCGCCGGCCTGCTGGCTGCCGCTGGCGCGGTCGCGCTGCTCCAGCCCGACATCTTCTCGGCTGCGCTGCAACGACTGTTCCTGCCGCTCGGCGATACCGAATGGATGCGCACCTCGACCCTGACAGCGCGGCTGGAGCGGCCGGTGGTGCCTGCGGACGAGCCGCTGGTCCTCGACGTCAGCCGGCCGCGCGGGGACGAGGCGACGGTGCGCGTCGCCTGGACTGATCGCCGCAGCAGCGGTCCCGGTGAGTTCCGCACCCTCGACGGGCTGGTGGGATCGATCGCCCGTCGGCAGGCGTTGTCGCTGCCCCCGGGGGACTACCGCATCACCGTGACCTCCGGGGATGCGCGCGAACTGGTGCTGGACGGTCGGGTGGTCGCGCGTCCGACCCTGGGCCGGATCGCGGCGACGCTGACCCCACCGGCGTACACCGGCGAGCCGCCCCAGGCGCTCTCGACCCTGGCGTGCTCGGCGTTGCCCGGCAGCCGCCTCGATTTCGCCCTCGATTTCTCCATGGACGCGGATCGTCGCATCGAGCGCATCACCCTCGCGCTCGCTGGCACGGAACTGCCGATCGAGCGCATGCCACAGGGGCTGCGCGGGTCGTTCGAGGTGCGCAGCGGTGGCGAGATCGTCGTCTCGGTGGTCGACCAGGACGGCATCGGCGCGAAACCCGAACCGCGCTTCACCGTGGCGCTGCTCGAGGATCGCGCGCCCGACGTGCACCTCGGCGGCCCGCGCAACAATGAATCGGTCTCGCTGCGCGCGGTGGTCGGTCTCTCCGTCGAAGCCCACGATGACCGCGGCCTGGCCAGCCTCGAACTCGCCAGCCGCACCGTGCCGGCGACCCAGGCCGATGCCGCTGGCGCGACGCCCGCGGTCGCCGCTGCGCCTGGTGAAGAAGCGGTGCTGGTGCGCTTCCCCGACGTGTCGGGGCAGGCAACGACCCGCCCCTGGGACCTCGAGGTCGCCAAGGTGGCCAAGATCGGCGAGCGCATCCAGCTCGTCGGCCGGGCCGCCGATCGCAACGACGTCACCGGCCCAGGCATCGGGGTCAGCGAGGTGCTGGTGCTGCGGGTGGTGACCGACGAGGAATTGCGCCAGGACATCGAGCGCGTGCTCGCTGACGCGCTCGAACGCATCGGCCAGTCGCGTTCCGACCTCGCCCGCGGGTTGGCGCGCAAGGATCAGCTCGACGCCGCGAGCCGCAACGCCCTGCAGAACGCCCGCAAGGCGACCGAGGCGCTGGTCAACAGCCTGCGTCGCGAGCGCGAGAACCGCTTCCCCGACGACCAGGTGGCGCCGGTGGCGAAGGCCGCGTCGCTGATGGCCGACAAGGGCCTTCCCGCGCTCGGCCAGGTGCCATCCGCGGGTGACCAGGCGGAAGCGCTGGCCCGCGAAGGCGACCAAGCGCTCGCCGAATCCGAACGCCTGCTCAACAGCATCCTGCAGGAAGGCGACCTCAGCCGGCAGCTCGCCAATCTCCTTGGACGCGAGCGCCTCCTCGCCGAGGAGAGCCGCGCGTTCGTGCGCGAGCACCTGACCAAGCCGGTCGACGAGACTGCCAAGGCCCGGCAGACCAATCTCGCCGATCGCCAGCGCGAATTGTCCGAGCAGATGCGCGAACTCGAACGTCGGGTGCTCTCCGGGAGCGAGCAGCTCAAGGAGGCCCAGGAACTGGTGCGCGAGCTGCAGCCCGCCGAGCAGCTCGGCGAAGCGTCGCGTCAGCTCGGCAGCGCCGACCAGCGCGCCAAGGCCCCGGCTCGCCAGGAGAGCGCGATCCAGGCGATGCAGAAACTGCTGGAGAAGCTGCGCGGCGGAGATGCCAACAAGGCGCTCGCCGAACGCGCCGGCGCGCTGGCCGCCGATCAGGAGCAGATCAACAAGGAGCTCGAGCTCGGTGCCGATCCACGTTCGCTGCGCGACCGCGAAGCCCGTCTCGCCGAGGAGACCGAGGCACTGCGCCGTCAGGTCGAGGAGCAGGCCAAGGACGAAAACGCGACCAAGCTGCTCGGCGACGCCAAGCAGTCCGCCGATGCCGCTGGCAAGGCGATGGGGTCTGGCGATTCCGCCGGCGCCGGCCGCGAAGGGTCGAGCGCGGCGGCTCAACTGCGCGAAGCGCAGAAGAGTCTGCAGGGCGACGAGGAGCAGCCGCCGGAGGACAAGGACAAGCCCAAGGCCGGTGCCGACGTGCTCAAGCTGCTGCGCGAATTGCGCACCCTGCAGGTGGCGATCGTCTCGGACGCGCAGACCGTGCATCGGCGCATCGGCGACAAGGCGCTGGACTTCGCCGCCAAGCGCGAAGTCGCGCGCATCGCCGAGCAGCAGGAGGAAGTGCTGTTGCGCCTGAACGAGGAGGGGATCAAGGAACTGGAGAAGCACCCCATCGCCTTGCGCGCCCTGCAGCGCGTCGCCGTGGTGATGCAGCGCGCCAGCGACCGTCTCGAGGAACCGGCGCTTGGCGACAAGGGCGTCCGCCTGGTCAAGACCGCCCTGCACGAATTGAATCGGCTGATCGAGATCGCCGAGAACCTGCCCGACCCGGAATCCGATGGTTCGCAGGGCAAGGGCGACGGTGGCCAGGGCGGTCAGCAGGCGCCGTTCCCGCCCGCCGCCGAGATCGCCTTGATGATCGCCATGCAGCAGGAACTGGCCATGCGCACCGCGACCGGTCAGCCCGGTGATCTCGCCGGCGCCCAGAAGGAACTGCTCGGCCTGATCCAATTGCTCGCGGGGGGAACGCGTCCCGGCAGTCGCCCGGCGGTGCTGCTCGAACGCGCAGATCGTGCGATGGCCAGCGCATCCTACCTGCTCGGCCAGAAGGACACCGGCTTGACCACGCGCCACGAACAGGAGGTGGCGTCGCTGGCGCTGCAGCGCCTGCTCGCCGAAGCCAAGGCCAGCAGCGGCGGCGGCGGCGGTGGCGAAGGCGGCAAGCAGCAGGAGCAGAAGCGCGGCGGCGCGGGCGACGGGACTCCGCAAGAAC
>JACDEC010000258.1 GCA_013816645.1 Planctomycetota bacterium | reverse complement strand
GCCACTTCGGTGGCGGCGGCGGCTTCGGGGGCGGCGGAGCCGGTGGCGGCTGGTGAACCTCGACCTCGACTCTCAACCAACACTCAACACCTGGCAACTCCTGGAGGCATCATGAAGGGCAAGGGCTTACTCATCATCGGCGCGATCGTGCTGATCCTGCTGATTGGCGGCTGCAACAGCTATCGCCGCATCGTCACCCTCGACGAAACGGCGAAGGGCCAATGGGGCAACGTCGAGAACCAGCTGCAGCGGCGCTACGACCTCATCCCCAGTCTGATCGAGACCGTGAAGGGGTACGCCGCGCACGAGAGCCAGATCTTCACCGACATCGCCAACGCGCGGCAGGCCTACTTCTCGGCGCCCACCGCCGAAGCCAAGGCCCAGGCCACCGGCGCGGTCGAAGGCGCGCTGTCGCGCCTGCTCATGCTCCAGGAGAATTACCCGCAGCTTCGCGCCAACGAGTCGTTCCTGAAATTCCAGGATCAGCTCGAGGGCACCGAGAACCGGCTGGCGGTCGAACGCGGCCGCTACAACGACACAGTCAAGGAACTCAACGCCTACCTGCGCAGCCCGATGGGCTTGGTCGGGAACTTCATGGCGCAAGTCAAGCCGCGCGAATACGTGGCCGCCCCGGAAGGCGCGCGCACCGCGCCAAAAGTCGATTTCAGCCGGCCAGCGGCGACCACTCCGCCAGGGCCTTCGGGCCCGTGAGCCGATCGCGGTCGGTGCTCACGACGGCGCCTGAGCCGGCCGGTTGGCGGCGGGCTTGCCCGGCCGCTCGAGCGTCGACGGATGCTCCTCGCCCGGATTGACGAAGCGTTCGCGTTCGAAACGGTACTGGGTGTCGTGGAGCTGGCGGTAGCGTCCGTCGAGCGCGATCAGCTCGTCGTGGGTGCCGCGCTCGACGATGCGGCCACCATCGAGCACCAGGATGACGTCGGCCGAGCGGATCGTCGAGAGCCGGTGGGCAATGACGAAGGCGGTGCGCCCGCGGCGCAGCTCCTGGAGGCCGCTCTGAATCGCCGCCTCGCTCTCGCTGTCGAGCGACGACGTCGCTTCGTCGAGGATCAGGATGCGCGGATCGGCGAGCAGGGCGCGGGCGATGGCCACGCGCTGGCGTTGGCCGCCCGACAGCTTCACCCCGCGTTCGCCGACGATGGTGTCGTAGCCGAGGTCGAAGCCGCGCACGAAATCGTCGCAGCGCGCGATGCGCGCCGCGGTCTCGACCTCGGCGCGCGACGCGGCGGGCCGCGCGAAGGCGATGTTCTCGGCGATGGTGCCGTCGAACAGGAAGTTGTCCTGGAGCACCGCGCCGAGCTGGCCGCGGTAGCCGGCCAGGCGGATGCCGGCAAGGTCGTTGCCGTCGACCAGGATGGCGCCTTCACCGGGCCGCTGGAACGCCATGATCAGGCCGATCAGCGTGCTCTTGCCCGAGCCGCTGGGTCCGACCAGGGCGGTGGTGGTTCCTGCCGGAGCGACGAACGAGATGTCGCTAAGCACCGGCTTGCCCGGGTCGTAGGCGAAGGACACCGCGCGGAACTCGACCGCGCCCTTCAGCGGCGGGCACGGGATGCGCTCGGCGTCGCCGGCGTCCTCGGCGACCACGCGGCGCAGCTCGCGGATGCGGTCGAGCCCGGCGAAAGCCTCGGTGATCTGCGTGCCGATCGAGGCCATTTGCACCATCGGCGCCGCGACCAGGCCGGTGAGGAAGCCGTAGAAGATGAAGTCGCCCATGGTCATGGTGCCGCCGGCGATGGCGCGGCCGCCGACCAGCAGGATCAGGGCGCTCGCCAGGCCGATGCCGGCCGAGGTCAAGGCCCCGAGGCCGGATACGCCGAGCATGGTGGAGCGCACCAGGCCGAACAGCTTGTCGATGCCGCCGGCGAACACCGCCTGCTCGCGGGATTCGGCGGTGTAGGCCTTGACGATGCGGATGCCGCCCAGCGACTCGCCGAGCCGCCCGGTGACCTCGGCGTTGAGTTTGCCGCGCTGGCGGAACATCGGGCGCAAGCGCTTGAACGCGAAAGCCATCAGCCCGCCGAACACCAGCAGGCCGACGAGGATGGCCAGGGTCAGCTCCCAGTTGACCCAGAACAGGATGGCGAGCGCGACCAGCGCGGTCAGCGAACCCCCGACCATCTGCACCAGGCCGGTCCCGACGAGGTTGCGGATGCCCTCGGCGTCGGTCATGATCCGCGAGATCAGTACGCCGGACTGGGTCGAATCAAAGAAGCGCAGCGGCAGGCGGGTGACGTGAGCGTGGACGTCCTTGCGCAGGTCGTTGATCGCCTTCTGGGCGGCGACCCCGAGCAGCATGGCCAGGGCGAAGTCGGTGCCGGCCTGCAGCAACCCGGCGCCGGCGACCGCAGCCGCCATCGGCGCGAGGAGGTCCCAGCGCTGGTTGGCGATGACCTCGTCGACCAGCCACTTGCTCGAGGCCGGCAGCACGAAGCCGGCGGCGCGGCCGATGAGCAGGAACACCAATCCCAGCATCAGCCGACCGCGGTTGCGCGCGACCAGTTCGCGGGCCTCGCGCCACGCGGTCGCCAACTTCACCGGTTTCTTGACGACTGCTTCGGCCATGGCTGGGGATCGCAGCGATTGGGAGGACGCCCGCAAGCGGCGGGCCGCGCAGAGCGCACGGTGCCGCACCGTTAGTGTCCCGACTCTGAAATGTCTTTGAGAATTCCTGGCGCGTGAGCCCGGAGCGTGTACTGGCAGAAGCGCTCGATCGATCCCAGGATTTCGTCCGCTGACTTCACCCACGAGAATGGCTTCGGATTCTCGTTATTCAGCTTGAGGTACGCGGCGATCGCGTCGACGACCTCTTTGACGCTGCGGTGGACTCCTCGTCGTAGGATCCTTCCGGTGATCAGCGCGAAGAAGCGTTCGACCTGGTTCAGCCAGGACGATCCGGTCGGCGTGAAGTGGAACGTGAACCGCGGATGCTTGGTGAGCCACCGCTTCACAGTCGGCGTCTTGTGCGTCGCGTAATTGTCGAGGACGATATGGACATCGAGTCCAGTGGGAACCTCGGCTTCGATGCGCTTGAGAAACGCGACGAACTCCTTGGCGCGATGGCGCCGATGGCACTCGCCGATGACCTCCCCCGTTGCGACATTCAAGGCGGCGAACAGCGACGTTACCCCATGCCTGATGTAGTCGTGCGTTCGCCTCTCGATGCGCCCCGGCTGCAAAGGCAGGACGGTCTGTGTCCGATCCAACGCCTGGATCTGCGATTTCTCGTCGACGCAGAGCACCAACGCGTTGTCGGGGGGATTCAGGTACAGTCCGACAACATCACGCACCTTCGGCACGAAGTCCGGATCCTTCGACAGCTTGAAGGTGCCAACCCGGTGGGGCTGCAAACGGAAGCCCTTCCAGATGCGGGCCACCGAACTGCGCGATATGCCCATGTGCTTGGCCATATCGCGGGTGCTCCAGTGGGTCGCGTTCACTGGCTTCTGCTCAAGGGTCGCAACGACCACCCGTTCGACGCGCGCGTCACTGATCGAACGGGGTCGACCACTGCGCGGAGCGTCGGTCAATCCGCCGAGCCGCCCGGCAAGGAAACGCTTTCGCCAATAGCACACCGTAACTTGCGACGTTCGCTGCTCGCGAGCGACGACCTTCCCGGCCTTTCCTTCGGCCAAAGCCATGATGATGGCCGCGCGTTTCGCCACTGACTGCGCAGAGGTGAAACGCCTCGCGTAGCCTGCCAGCGTCCTGCGTTCATCTTCGGTCAGCGAGATCGGTGTTGCCGGACGACCCATTGGTGCCTCCGAAACATACTACGCCCCAGAGGAATCATTGTTTAAGACATTTCAGAGTCGGGACATTAGCAGGATGCTGAATAAGCATCCTGCGGGGGCCCGGGGGACGAAGTCCCCAGAAATTAAGAGTCCAGAGCCTTCGGATTTCGCGGAAAATCGGCGCCAGCGCCCCGCGAAATCCGAATGCGGCTAGCGGGAGCGGGCTCCGGCGGCGCGCAGCCGATCGTGGGCTCGCGCGTCCTCCTTGAGGTACGCATCGAGGAAGTCGGCTGACGTCGCCGAGATGCGCTCGAGGTGCGCGGGATCAGCGCGCTTCTGCCGACCGCCGCCATCAGAGAAGGTGAAATGATGGGCGTCGGGAATGGTCAGCAGCCATTTGCCGCCCGGGGCCATCAGCTGCCACGGGCGCTCGCGCCACGCGGGCGGATGCTCTTTCCCGCGCATGTCCTCCTGGGTGTCGTTGCCGCCGGCGAGGACCAGCACCGGGCGCTCGATCGCAGCGAAGGCTTGGTCACCGATGGCATCGCCCGGTCCTGGCGGCGCCATGGCGATGAAGGCGAGCGGACGCGGATCGCCGAGCTCTGCGGCTGGGCGCTGGGGCAGATTGACGCGCAGGCCGGCGACCGCGAGCGCGGTGAAGGCGCCGTAGGAATGCCCGACCACCGCGATCCGACCAGCATCGATCCGGCCCAGGCCGGCGTGCCGCTGCGCGAGACCAGGCAGGGCATCGATGGTCGCGCGCACGTCGCGCACCCGCGCCTGCCATTCCTGCGGATCACGCGCGACCTTCTCGCCGGTCGAGCGCAGGTTCCAGAACGCCTTGTCCGCGAAGATGCGGATGTCGCTGCCGGGATGCGACAGGCGCAGGCACGCGTACCCACGGTTGGTCCAAGCATCGGCGTAGAAGCCGTAGGCGTTGCCGGAGCGCCCCAGCCCGGGCGAGAAGATCACCAATGGGAACGGCCCGGCGCCGGCGGGGACCGAAGCGGTGGCGCGCAATCCTTCGACGCCGGGTATGGGGACTTCGAGCGCGAGCGCGGCCTGGACGTCGGCGGATGCAGCTTCTGGCCCAGGGGCGATGACCGTCGTACCCGGTGCCGGTGCCACCGCCGTCGGGCGGTCGTTCCCGCAACCGGCGCAGACCAGCGCCAACACCGCCACCAGCAGCGCAGGCAATGGAGCGAATTGGCCCATGCGCAACACGCCTACTCGCGGATCTCGACCTCGGCGTCGCTGTAGGTCCCCTCCTCGGGCGCGGCGGCCGTGCTGCCCTGACGGACCTGCTGCCTGCACCATTTCAGCGCCGCTTCCTGGCTGGCGAACACCCGCTCGCTGGGCTGGTCCATCTGACCGGCGTGCCAGCCGTCGGCCCGGTGCGAGATCGTGTAGAAGACGTGTTCGACGCTCATGGTCCACCTCGACCGCATCATAGCGCGGGGAGAGGTGATCCCGATGCGGCGGGCGAGACAGCTTGGACGCAGGTCGCGGCATAGCCGCGAGACTACCCGGGTACGACCACTCGCTCGTGTCCTGTATCAGAAATGTCTTTCAGATGTCGCCGGCCCCGGTGGTCGGATGCAAGG
>JACDEC010000257.1 GCA_013816645.1 Planctomycetota bacterium | reverse complement strand
CCCACGTCGCACTCCTCCAATATCATCGAGAACAGGTAAGGATCAGTCATGGGCGACCCCACCGGATTCATGAAGCACACGCGCGCAGTCCCCAAGCTGCTGCCCGTCGACGAGCGCCTCGCGCACCACGAGGAGCACTACGAGGAGCTCACCGAGGAGCAGGTCAAGACTCAGGCCAGCCGCTGCATGGACTGCGGCGTGCCGTTCTGCATGACCGGCTGCCCGCTCGGCAACCTGATTCCCGACTGGAACGACCTGATCTTCCGCGGGCGCTGGCAGGAGGCGCTGCAGGCGCTGCACGCCACCAACAACTTCCCCGAGTTCACCGGCCGGGTCTGCCCGGCGCCGTGCGAGAACTCGTGCGTGCTCGGCATCAACGAACCCGCGGTGGCGATCAAGCTGCACGAGGTCTCGATTGTCGACAAGGGCTTCGCCATGGGCTGGATCAAGCCCGAGCCGCCGCCGGTGCGCAGCGGCAAGAAGGTCGCGGTGATCGGCGGCGGTCCCGCCGGCCTGGCCTGCGCCCAGCAGCTCAACCGTGCGGGCCACCAGGTCACGGTGTTCGAGAAGAACGACCGCGCGGGCGGCCTGCTGATGTACGGCATTCCGCACTACAAGCTGCGCAAGGAGAAGGTGCAGCGCCGCATCGATCTGCTCGCCGCCGAGGGCATCGAGTTCCGCTACAACATCACGGTCGGCGTCACCATCACCTGGGATCAGATCAAGAGCCAGTACGACGCGGTGGTCATCTCGACCGGCGCCGAGCACGCCCGTGATCTCGCCATCCCCGGTCGCGAACTCGACGGCGTGCACTTCGCCATGGAGTTCCTGCCGCAGTCGAACCGCAACAACTGGGGTGACGAGGACGTCGCCGCGCTGCACCCCAAGAAGCAGAAGATCTGGGCGGACGGCAAGCAGGTCATCGTCATCGGCGGCGGCGACACCGGTTCGGACTGCATCGGCACGTCCTTGCGCCAAGGGGCGGTGTCGGTGACCAACTTCGAGCTGCTCCCCGAACCCGCGGGCAAGCGCCCGGGCAACAATCCCTGGCCGCAGTGGGCACGCATCAAGCGCGTCTCGTCGTCGGTCGAGGAGATGACCGCCAAGGGCGGCGACGTGCACTACTCGCTGGCGACCAAGAAGTTCACCGGCAAGGATGGAAAGGTCACCGGGCTGACCACCGTCAAGCTCGACTGGTCGAAGGGCAAGCCCGAGGAGGTCCCGGGCAGCGAGCAGGACTGGCCGTGCGAACTCGCCCTGCTCGCCATGGGCTTCCTCGGCCCGCGCAAGAACGGCCTGCTCGAGCAGGTCGGCTGCGCGATCGACGAGCGCGGCAACATCAAGACCGATGGCGAGACGCGCATGACCTCGGTGCCCGGCGTGTTCGCCGCGGGCGACGCGCGCCGCGGCCAATCGCTGATCGTCTGGGCGATCAGCGAAGGCCGCGAGGTCGCGCGCTGCGTCGACAGCTTCCTCACCAAGCAGGAGAGCCTGCTGCCGCGAGTGCGGATCGAGGCGTTCGCCTATTGAAACCGGCGACGCTCAGCGTGCGTAGACGTAGCCCTTGGCCTTGGCTTGGGCGCGCAGCGCCGTGGTGATGGCGTCATCGAGCGTCGCGGGGCCGATCGCCGCGCGACGCTGCTCGGCCAACCAGGCCTCGCGGGCGACGGCGAGTTCGCCCATGCGCTTCTGCAGGCGCGCCCGCTCGGCGGCGAATTCGGCGACTTTCACAGCGCGGGCTTGCGGCGCGAGCGCGCGCAGCGATTCGGGCAGCTGGTCGGCCGGCAGCTCCTCGAGCTTCACTTTCGCCTCCTTCACCGCATCGACCAGATCCCACGAGCCGTTGGTGTAGTAGCCGCTCGCCTTGGAGGCCGCGCGATTGGCGAGCACCGACGAACCGATGCTCGAGGCGTTGCCGTCCTGGGCCTCCTGGCGCTGCGCCCCGGCGATGCCGCCGGCGCCGTAGGGCAGGTAGGTCTTGTTGATGTCGAGGTTGAGCTTGGCGAGCTCGTCGTCCTGGGGAGCCGTCGGCGGCGCGGCCACCGCGTTGTGATCGATGACGAGGTACGCGCCCTCGGCGGCGCGCGCGCCCTCCGGCCAGCCGCCGGCGCGCCCGGCCGAGTCGGTGCCGCAATGGATGGTGTTGACGATGATGCCCTTGGCGATCGCCGACCGGCAGGCGGCCAGCGCGTCCACCGGACCCTGGGTGAACGGCTCGTTCCCGGCGATGAGGATCTCGCGCAGGTCGTTGGGGCCCTGGCTCCAGGACAGGTTGCGCACCGCCTGGTCGATGACCGCGCCGCAGTACTCCTCGCCGCCGTTGGTGGTCAGGGTGAACAGGTGCTCGGATAGGCGGTCGAGATCGTTGCCCATGGGCAGGATCTGGCGCAGCCAATGTTCCTCCTGAGGCAGGCTCGATTTGCCGTACTCGTACAGCGCCACCTCGAGTCGCGGGGCTCGGCCGCCATGGCTGGCGCTGGTCAGATCGTTGACGATCGACCAGATCCGGGCGCGCGCCTGATCGATCAGGCCGGACATGCTGCTGCTGGTGTCGAGCAGGATGGCCAGCTGGATGCGCGGTTGGGTGGGATCGGTGGCGGCGGCGGGGGCTTCCGCGGCTGGCAACGTTGCCAGACAGGCGTAGGCGAGGAGGGTGGCGCTGTGAACGTGCATGGTGGCTCCGGTGGTTGTGCCAACGCTCGCTGCCGGGGCAGGTGCCGAGGTAACAGCCTGGTCACATCCAAAACCGCGTCGCTGGATGCCACTGCGCGCCTGTATTTCACTGTAAGCAGTGAAATGATGGGAGTTTGGTCTTCCCCTGGAGTCCCCCGCCTTACCGTCCGCGTTCCGCCCGATACCGATATGAACCGCCGCATCTCTTCGACCAGCCACCACGCTCATCCCACGCCTCCGGCACGGCGTGCCAGCGGCTCGCATGCGGCGGTCGGCGAGCAGCACCGCATCCTGCACCAACTGGTCAACGATCCGGTGTTCCGTCTGCGCACCGTCGACGACTCCGCGTGGATCGATCCCTACACCGGCTCAGCGGTGCCCTCGGCCAAGGGCGACCTGGCGGTGGCGCGCGACCATCTGCTGGGCACCCGACCCTGGACCAAGGGCATGGGCCCCAAGAGCCTCGCCGACCTGCAGGTCGCGCGCTGGTCCCAGCACCTGCGCCAGCACCTGCGCCATGATGCCCGTCTGCGCATCATCGGCGTCGACGGCTGGTGGCTGGAACCGTACGGTGGTCGCTGGGCCCAGGTTCCGCTCGAACATCAGCGCATCACCGCCCGCACCGTCGACGCCATGGCGCACGTGATGGCGCGCAGTCCCGAAGCCCAGGCGGGTCGGCTGCTGAGCGTCGAGTCCCTGGATCAGCTGGCCAAGGCCCGCCTGTCGCGCGGCCTGCCACCGTCGGTGCGCACCGCCGCGCCGGTGGCCAAGCCGCCGCGCAGCGAAGATGCCGACGACCGCATCCCCACCGACCGCATCCAACGTCCGCTGGCCCCGGCTCCGGCCCGCTCCGTGCCGCTGGTGACCGCGAGCATGGCGCGGGCCAAGCAGGTCATGGATCGCATGCTGCCGCCGCTGCCGGTCATTCCGGGCATCGGCCTCGCCGTGCACTACGAACCCTTGGAACTGGTGGGCGGCGACTTCTACGACTGCATCACGCTCGACGACGGGCGCGTCCTGATGGTGGTTGGCGACGTCGCCGGCCACGGCCCCGAAGCCGCGTTGACCGTGACCGCGACGCTCAAGGCGCTGCGCTTCATCGCCGCCGACGAACCCGATCTCGTCAGCATCATCGAACGGCTCGACGCCAACATCGTCCGCGACCTGCCCACCGGCCACTTCGTCACGCTCTTCGCCTGCCTGCTCGACCTCCAGACCCTGACCTGCGAGTGCGTCTGCGCCGGCCACCATGCCGCGCTGCTCGCCAGTCCGAACCGCCGCGGGATGCTGGTGCAGGTCGGTCACCACGGCCCCGCGCTGGGACTCGGCCACGGTGGAGTCGGTTGGCGTCCCCACCGCCTGCAGCTCGCGCCCGGCGATATCCTGGTCCAATGCACGGACGGATTGCTCGAAGCCGCCAATGCCAACGACGTGCACTACGGTCGCCTGCGCGCGAGCAGCACGCTGATCGCCAACCTCGATGAACCCGTCGATCAACTGCCCCTGCGCATGGCGCAGGCGGCGAAGATCTTCGCGGCGCGCCCCTTCACCGACGACGTCACCGTGCTGGCGTTGGCGATCCCGCGCTCGGGCTGAGCCTTGATCAGTAGTTGTACGCGGCTTCGCCGTGCTCGGTGAGGTCCAGACCGGTGGCCTCGTCGCCAGCCGGCGCGCGTAATCCGAGCGTCCGATCGATCGCGAACAGGATCGCCGCGGTGCCGACCCCGGACACGGCGATGGTCACGGCGATCGCCTTCACCTGGGCGAGCACCTGATCGAGGATCGAGGCGAGATCGCGATCTCCACCCAGCCAGCGAGCGGCGAACACGCCGGTCAGCAGCGTGCCGACCAACCCTGACACGCCGTGCACGCCGAACACGTCGAGCGTGTCGTCGTAACCGAAGCGCCGCTTGAGCGCGTTGACCGCGACGAAGGACGCTACCGCGGCGATGCCGCCGATGGCGATGGCGCCGAGCGGCCCGACCAGCCCGCAGGCCGGGGTGATCGCGACCAGGCCGGCGAGCGAACCGGTGACGATGCCCAGCGCGCTGGGCTTGCCGTAACGCATCCATTCCATGGTCACGTAGACCAGCGCGGCAGCGCACGAGGCCAGGTGCGTCGCCAGCAGCGACATGCCGGCGGTGCCGTTGGCGGCCAGCGCGCTGCCCGCGTTGAAGCCGAACCAGCCGAGGTAGAGCAGGGTGGTGCCGAGCAGGACGAACGGGACGTTGTGCGGGAGCACCGCCTGGCGGCCGAAGTCCTTGCGCCCGCCCACGGCCAGCGCGGCGACCACCGCGCTCACGCCGGCGTTCACGTGCACCACGGTGCCGCCGGCGAAGTCGAGCACGCCTAACGAGGAGAGCCACCCGCCGCCCCACACCCAGTGCGCCACCGGCGCGTAGACGAACGCCGTCCAGAGGGCGATGAAGGCGAGGTAGGGGCCGAAGCGCATCCGCTCGACCACGGCGCCGGCGATGAGCACCGAGGCGACTATCGCGAACGTGCCCTGGTACGACATGAAGAGCACGTGCGGGATCGTCCCCTTCGCCTCGAGCCCGACGCCGGCGAGTCCCAGGTACTCCGCGCCACCCACGTACGCGCCGCCCGCGCCGAAGGCCAGGCTGTAGCCCACGAGCGCCCACGTCACCCCGGCTGCTCCCAACGCGCCCAGGCACATCATCAGGGTGT
>JACDEC010000256.1 GCA_013816645.1 Planctomycetota bacterium | reverse complement strand
GCCGCAATGTACCTGGAAGCTCATTGGCCCACGCCGCCGTTGTGCGCGATGCTGTTCCATCAGCAACCCCGTGACTTCCTGACCGATCTGCTGCGGACATATGTGTCGGTCAACGAAATCGAGATCTGCCGCCGTGGCGCAAGTCTCTACCGCCAACCGCTCGATGACCTCATCGGGCTCGCCGCGAGCGGCAAGCGCGAGTGGCGCTCTCGAAACCTCGAAACGATCGAGGCCGATATCAAAGAGGACCGTGAAGCGAAGCAGAAGCGGCGGTTCCTGGCTGGGATCGAGGCTGGCCCCATCATCGACGCCCTATCCGCTTACGATGGCCAGGAGGTCCTGAGCCTGCTCGTACGATTGACTGCACCTGACAACGCCGCGCGAGTGTACGATTTCGGCGAGGTGGGGGCGGCTTTGACAGGCCCAATAGTGATCCCGTGGCGCACGTATGAATCCTCACTGTCCGTCACATTCGAACGGCTGTACGAGGCGATCAAACGTGGCGATAAATGATCGGCATTGCCACTTCGGCAGCAGGCTCACTATGCGCCGCGGCAGCCATTAAACCGTATGGGGAATTCGCGGCTCTGTGCCAGGCGCTGCGCACGCACGCTGGCTGGGCCACCGTGGTAGCGGTGGCCGCGCGTCCCACCGCCAAGTCGGTCTTCAACTTCGAGGTCGCCGAGACCCACACCTACTTCGTGGGATCCCCTAAAGGCAGGCAGAGACGCGGAGGTCAATGTATATGAGCTTGTTATAGCCGCAGACGGTGAATTCGACAATGCGGAGTTCTCCGATGTCTCCGGATTCCTGGTAAAGTCAGGAGCTTTGGTGCGCATAGATAATGTACCGGTTAAAGTGATCAGGCTACCGGAATGAAGTCAATCACATTTTCTATGGTTTGCGACAATCCTATCAGCGCCTTTGTCGACCTGCGTGCCAGCCTGAATGGGCGTGACTTTATTGCCGAAAAAGCCGAATTGTCACGAGGATGCCAAGATATCGACTCTGGCGCGCTTGATGATTCCGTAAGCGAGGCGGTCAAGTCCTTTACAGAAGAGTGCCTCTATTCGCTGGACGGCCGGGTCCGATATTGTGGCGAATCGATGCATGCCAATGCCACGATGGCTGGAAGTGCGTATGCTCAGGGGTCGGTGTGGGCCCTAGATGGAGACATCCAGGTGAGGACCTACCTGGACATGCTGCTCTTCAGGATTTCTGACGGGACCATGGCCGAGGAGGAAGTCTATCGTGCTATCCAGGAGTTGTTCTTCCTGATCGTGACAGGCCTGGATCAGGGCGTCCGGCCGGCGCGGCGTGCCAGCCATGCGGCCATGTACCTGGAAACGCACTGGTCTTCTCCTCCACTGTGCGCGATGCTGTTTCATCGACAGCCCCGTGAGTTCCTCACCGACTTGCTCAGGGCATATGTTTCCGTCAACGAGATCCAGATCTGCCGCCGTGGCGCCAGCCTCTATCGCCAACCACTCGACGATCTCATCGGTCTCGCCAGCAGCGGCAAGCGCGAGTGGCGCTCCCGCAATCTCGCAAGGATCGAGCGCTACATCGAGGCAGATCGAGAAGGGGAGCAGAAACGGCGCTTCCTCACCGACATCGAGGCAGCACCAATCATCGAAGCATTGTCTGCCTACAACGGCCAGGAGGTGCTGAGCCTACTCGTACGACTGACGGCGCCCGACCATGCGGCTCGGGTCTACGACTTCGGGGAGGTCGGCGCCGCGCTGACCGGTCCGATCATGATCCCGTGGCACACCTACCAGTCGTCACTGTCCGTCACGTTCGAACGGCTGTACGAGGCGATCAAACGTGGCGACAAATGATCAGCGTTGGCGCTCCGGCAACTGGACCGGGTTCAGGGGCGCCGAGCCCCTGGCGGGCGGAGCCGCGAACAATCATCTTCGGAAGTCGCCGGCGGCCCCGCCAGCGGCGCGCGATCCCAGGCGAGAAGTCCGCTACAGGACGGGCTCGCGCCCGGTCAGCATCCGGAACGCCTCGACGTACTTCGCCATGGTCCGCTCGATCACCTGCTGCGGCAGCTTGATGCCCTTGCCGTTCTTATCGAAGCCGATGCGCTCGAGGTAGTCGCGGACGTACTGCTTGTCGAAGCTGTCCTGGGGATGCCCGGGCTGGTAGCGGTCGGCGGGCCAGAAGCGGCTCGAGTCGGGGGTCAGCACCTCGTCGGCGAGCAGCACGCGACCGGTGACGTCGACGCCGAACTCGAACTTGGTGTCGGCGATGATGATACCGCGCTTGGCGGCGTAGTCGCGCGCGCGCGCATACAGGGCCAGCGCGAAGCGCTCCACGGCCTTCCCATGCTCGGCGCCGAGCAGCTGCGCCGCACGGTCGGGGTGGATGTTCTCGTCGTGGGCGCCGAGCGCGGCCTTGGTCGAGGGCGTGTACAGCGGCTTGGGCAGCTTGGCGCTCTCGGTGAGGCCGGTGGGCAGCGGCAGCGCGCACACCGTCCCCGCCTGCTGGTATTCCTTCCAGCCCGAACCGCTGAGGTACCCGCGCACGATCGCCTCGACGGGCAGGATGCGCAATTTCTCGACCAGCATGGCCCGGCCATCGAGCTGGTCGGCGTAGACCTGCACCGCCTCCGGCATGCGCCGCACGTCGGCGGTGACCAGATGATTGGGACCGCAATCGCCGAGCAGCTGGAACCAGAACAGGCTGAGCTGGGTGAGGACCTTGCCCTTGCCGGGGATGCCATTGGCCATCACCACGTCGAAGGCGCTGATCCGGTCGGTGGCGACGAACAGCAGGTGCCGGTCGTCGACATCGTAGACGTCGCGCACCTTGCCGCGCGCGACCAGGCGCAAACCGTCGCACGAACTCTGGACCAGAGCGGCGCTCACGTCGGGCTCAGCGCTCGTCCATCTGCCGGCGCAGTTCGCGGCGGAACTGCTCGTATTCGAAGCGCATCAGCGCCCCGCGGTACTGCTGGGCCTGACGGCGGCGGTCCTCGCCCTCCGGAACCTTGGCGGCCTCGTAGCCGATCGCCTGGATCAGGCGCACCGCCGGGATCTCGCCACGATCGCCGACATCCTCGGCGTCGGCGAGCACCACCGGATTGCCCTTCACGGCGAGGCTCACCGCCAGCCGTGCGTCGACGGGGGGCGTGGCGTCATCGGCCGGACGGGGCGGCGGAGTCAGCGAGGTCTGCGCGCGTTCATCGCGGCTGGTGACCTTGGCGTCCCACGCCGTCTGGTCCTCGGCCAGCGCCTGGCGCAAGCCGCCGACGCCCTTGGCTTCGGCAACCGCGCGCAGGGCTTCGGCGCGCTTGAGCAGTTCGGCGTACGCGCGCTGACCGGCGATCGCCGCCTTGACCTCGGCTTTGACCTCGGCGTCGGCGAGATCCTTGGGCTTGGGTTCATTGCGCTCATCGAGTCGCAGGAGCGCCCAGGTGGGCTGATCGCCCTCGATCGGCTGCGCGGTGGTGACGAAGCCCGGCTTCTCGATGAACAGGCGGATGGTCTTGGCCGGCTGCCTGAGGGTGCCCAGCCCGGCGACCACCACCTTGCCGGCCGTGCTTTCCGGAACCGACACGCGCTCGAGCACGCTCAGGCCCGCGGCCTTGGCGGCGGCGACGAACGCGGCCTGGTCCTTGTCGGCGAGCGCCTGGACGTCGGTCACCTCTTCGAACGCGGCGAGCGCCTCCTGGGCTTCGCGATCGGCGGCTTCGCGCTTGAGCGCGTCGACGATCTCGGCCTTCACCTCGTCGAGCGGACGGTATTCCGCAGCCGTCGGCTCCTTGCCGGCTTCGACCGTCGCCGCCGGCTTCCGGTAGGTCTCCTTCCGCAGGTCGTAAGAAGCCTGCACCGCCGCATCGCTGATCACGGCGCGTTCGATCAGCGCCGCGCGGTCGGCGTAGGCGACGGTGACCAGCGCGGTCGCCGAGGCCACGAAGCGACCATCGCCGCGCAGCCGCTCGTAGACCGTGGTGAGTTCGGCGTCGTCATCGGCGATCACCGCGAGCAGCGGCTTGGCGGTGAGTACCACCTCGTCGACCGGGATCTTGTCCTGCTGCGCGCTGGCGAGCGCGGCGCTGGCCAGCGGCGCGGCGGGCACCACCATCTCGCGGGCGCGCAGGGCATCCATCGCCCCGCTCTGCACGATGTAGTCGCGGAGCTCGGTGTCGGTCAGCGCGTACTGCCCTTTGCGGTTCTCGGCGATGATGTCACCCGCCGTGCGTTGGCCGTCGGGCTTCTGGTTGAGGAAGTCCTTGAGCAGGGCGTCGACGGTCGCGCCGGTCGGCTTCAGCCCCAGGTCCTCGGCGATCTCGGCCTCGCGGATGTCGCGCACGAACGCTTCGGCGCTCGGCCGCCCGCGCCAATGCTGGATGATGCGCATGTATTCGAGCTTGCGATCGGTCGCGATCCGCTGGTTGACCCGAGTCTCGTCGACCTGGCCGTCGCCGACCTTGCCGCGCGACTCGAACATCAGGCCGAAGCTCGGACCGATGCCGAAGATGCCGCCGACCAGGATGATCATCGTCCAGATGAAGATGTGCTGCGAGAGCCCCATCTGCTTGGGCGCGAGCTTGCCGGCGTCGCCGGCGGCGCCCGGGCGATCGACGACCGCGTCGACGGTTTTCGGCTCGACCGGCTTCTGCGCGTCGGGCTTGGGCTGGCTGGGCTGCTGCGCGTCAGTCATGGTCTACTCCGCTGCTTGAGCATGCGTCCGCTCAAATGGACGCGCAGGATAGACCCCACCCCCCGGTGGGCTAGTCCTAAGCCTGAGCCACGGCCGCAGGCCGCCCCGTCTAAGCCACGGGCGAAGCCCGCCCCAAAGGGGTGACTGAGCTGAGCCACGCGCACAGCGCGCCCCGTTAGGGGTGACTGAGCACCGCGGCAGCGACGTCCCCGCAGGCCGCATCGGCCGAGGAACGCCGCGAGAGCGGGCGCAAGGAATGGCGGGGGAAGCACCGGAACCTCTCCTCTCCCTCCTTCCCTCTCCTGTCCCCCCCTCCCCACCCCGCTACCCTCCTCCACCCCAATGGCCGACTCCGTCCCCGACGCCCCCGCCGACCAGCTGCTCACCGCGTTCCTGAAGGTGCACGCGCGCGGCGACGTGCCGGGCGCCGTCCTCTACGCCCGCGGCGAGGCGCTCCATCGCCGCCTCGCCAGCACACCGCCCGACAGCGCTGACTGGGGCCGCTTCCTGGTCGCCCTCGGCGAACTCGCCGCCGAAGGCTTGCAGGACGACCGCGCCGCGAGCCGCTGGTTCCTCGCTGCACTCGAAAGCGTGCGCCAGCACGGCGATAGCGAGGTCGGCACCACTGCCGGCTACGATCAAGGCGTGCTCCATGAACGCCGCGGCAATCCGCAGCGCGCCGCGGCCGCGTACCATGC
>JACDEC010000003.1 GCA_013816645.1 Planctomycetota bacterium | reverse complement strand
TCCTACCCCCGTGTCTGCAAGTCGCAGTACGGCCGATGGCGCTTCGAGCGGAAGGCGAAGCCAGGGGAAATGCGGGACGCCGCGTGACTTCATGCCGGTGTCTCAGCGCACTAAGTCAACGGCATTGTGCCCCGTATCCTCATGGGACGGTGTCCGTTCACAGCGGCTCCCCTGATGCGGGCATTCGATCCATTCGGACTCGATGGTTATTGGTGGCACGAGACGTACCTGCTCGACGCGAAGGAACCAAAGCCTCCCGAAACGTTCAAGGTGCTGCTCGGCGCTTTATCCCTGCGCGATCGATCGCCCACTGAAGTGATCGACGATGTTGTCCCAGGGCCTGATGTCCCATTCGTCGTTCCCAGGCTCCTGCGCCTGCCGGGCATGGTGGCCGTGCTGGCCAAACGCGACCTGACGAGCGGCGATACCGCCTGGATGATCAGCTACTGGTCGCGCGAAACCATCGCAGCACGATCCCTGCATCAGCCGTGGCTACGCCAGGACATGTGGATCAAGCACGATGATGGGCCCGTGACCTGGAAGATCGCGAACGACGAGTGGGATTACGACCTGCGCCCCTATGTCGATGACGGTCGCCTGCTCTGGCTCGACTCGATTGATGGCAGCATCCGCCGCGCGACAGCAGGCGACCGATGCCCCTTCCTCGATATCCCCGGGGGACGCCGGCCCCAGGTGCTGGCCCAGGGCCAACGGTCCTTCCAGCGCAACCCCGACGGGACCGCGCTGAATCCGTTCGCGGATTGACCCGGCGGACACACGGGACGTGACCAGGGAGAGTCAGGATTGGCCATTCGCGGCGGCAGCGAGGCGTACGCCGATCGATCCGTTCGCGGATCGTCGGCGGCGAGACGCAGCTCATCGGCCCCGTGCCGCGACGGTCAATTGGCCGCGATCTTGCTGCCCTTGATCACCACGTCGGACGATCCCTTCATGGTGATCTTGCCGCCCTCGATGACGATGTCGCCGTTCTTGGCCATGCTGATCTTGGCCTTGCCGCAGATGATGACGATCGATTCCTTGGCCTCGATGCGGATCTTCTCGGCCTCGATCACCCGATCCTTGCCGGCTTTGTCGGCGTGGCTCTTGCCGACGGTCACGCTCAAGCTGTCGCCGACGCTCAGCGAGCGGTCCTTGGCCACCGTCTCGTGCTTGAAGGCGCCGACCTCCTCGGTCTTGGCCCCGCCCACCGCCTCGTTCATCGCCGCGCCGACGTTGATCGCGTAGGCCGCGCCGATGTCGACGGCCTTGGCGCCGCCGACGTTCTCGACGCTGGCGGCGGCGATGTTCTCGGTCTTGGTGGAGCCGATGCTGATCGACTGGCTGGCGCCGATGTCGACCTGCTGGGCGCCGGTGACCGCGACGCTCTGCGACCCGCCGATGGTGTGGTCGTCATCGCGGACGACCTCGGTCATCCGATCGCGCTCGGCGTGCAGGAACACCCGCTCCTTGCCCTGCAGATCCTCGAAACGCAGTTCGTTCTTGCCGGGCGTGCGCATCACGGCGTTGGTCTGGTTGCTGGCGGTCAGGAGGCTGGGGTGATCCGGGTTGGGCACCGCGCCGGTGATGATCGGCCGATCGGGATCGCCGCCGACATGCGCGAGCAGGACCTCGGTGCCCTTGCGCAGCGGGAAGTGCAGGCCCATGTCGTTGCCGCCGTAGGGCTGCGACATGCGCACCGCGCGCGAGGCGTTGCCCCCCTGCTTGCCGCTGCGGTCGAAGGGCAGGATCACCCGATAGCGGCCTTCGTCGTCGAGTTCGGCGTACTGGCCGTCGCCGGCGGCGTCGATGCGGGCGTTGATCACGCCGTGGATCACCGGTTTGCCGCCGCGTCGCGAGGGGCGCCACGGGGCGTCGTGGGCCAGCGCGGTGAACTCGCTGCGGAAGCTGGTGCCCTGCCCGGTTCCGCTGCCCCGTTCGAGCCCCTGCGCCGCGTGGTGGCGCGCCGAGACCACCACGTATTTGCGGTTCATGGACTTGACGGGATGCGAAGTCAGCGCGAACACCGATCCCGCGCGCAAGCCCTTGTGGTCGCTGACTCCGCGCAGCGCGTGCTGACGGGACCGCTGCTCCTCGGCGCGCACCGCGACCAGGCGGTTGCCCTGGTCGGCGTCGGGGTAGTGGTCGCCGTATTCGTAGCCAGCGCCGGCGATGCCTTTGTCGGCCACGGTCTTGGTCACGGTGAGGTCGGTGCCGGGGCGCCGCCAGTTCCAATCCTTGAGCGCGACTTCGCCGAGCACGACGCGTTGCTCGCGCGCGCAGGAGGCGATCGATTCGGGGATCGACCAGTTGGTGCCGATCGCCGCGCCGGCGCTCGCCGGCGGCTTGAACTCGATGGCGGAAGGACCGGCGATCTGCAGGTAGTCGGTCGCCTGGTCGGCGAACACCAGCCGCGAATCGCGCTGGTGGTCGAAGCAGTAGAAGATGCCTTCGCGGGCGAGCAGGCGCTCGATGAACGCGATATCGCTCTCCTGCCACTGGACGACGTACTCGCGCTCGGGGTAGGTGCCGCGCAGGACGAAATCCGCTTCGACGCGCGCGCCGAGCACCTCCTTGACGATGTCCGGCACCGTCATGTTCTGGAAGATGCGGCTGTGCCGGCCCATGCCGAGCGCCCACAGCTGTGGCACCAACCGGGCCTGGTACTTCACCCAATCGCTGCCGCGATCGTGCAGGGCGAAATCGGCGATCACCCCGTTGACCTTCACCGAGCCCTGGTGGGACTGGACGGTCAGGGTCGCCGTGCCCTGGAGGATGTCCGAGAAGTCGAGTTCGTCCTGGTTGGTCGTGGCCAGCTGGATCAGGAATTCGAAGGGCTGCGAAAGGTGCTCGACCCCGGTGAACCCCGTGACCTTGAGTCGGTCGCCCCCCTGGGCGGAACTCGAGAAGGTGAACCGCTCTGGATCAGTCGACACGGCGATACCCCGGGGAAAATCGTAGCGCGGTAATAGTTCGCAGGGTCCGCGAGTCAAGGCAGGCGAAATGCCGCGCTCTGCGGCGGGAAATGCCTTGCACGCTGGGGTCCCAAACTACAAACGCCGTCCCGCATAGCAGGTCCGTAAACATGCCGCACCACTGGACATCCGGTTCGATGAGCGTTCCGCGCACGATCACCGCCTGGATTCTTCTAGCCGGCTCGCTGGCGCTCGCCGGCTGCGGCGCTGGAACCGCCTACGTGCGCGGCGTCTCGCCGCTCAACGTCAACGACAACAACGAGTCGGCGCCGGTCAATCTCCGCTTCTACCAGTTGGCTAATGACGATCAGTTCCTGCGCGCGACCTTCGAGTCGCTGTGGCTCGACGATGCCAAGGCGCTCGGTGGCGACCTGGTCGCCAAGCCGGTGGTGACGACGGTATTCCCAGGTTCGGCGGGTGACGCGCCGGTGAAGGTACCGCTCGGCAAGCTCAAGGCCAAGACCGCGTTTATCGGCGTCATGGCGCTCTACCGCAAGGCGGATGCGCGCCAGCCGCGGATCCTGGTGATTCCCGCCGAACGGATCGATCGACGCATCATCCTCCTGTCCGGGTACGGTCTCGCCCTGGATGGCGAGGAGTCCGCGCTCGTCGAGCCGCAGCCGGAGAAACCGTCGTCTCCTGCGCGCAGCACGACTCCCATTGGCAAGGCCGGCAAGTAAGCCGCCATGGAACGCGCCGGCCGGGTCCTGTGGCATGAGGGCATGTTCCTCGCCCCGCAACATTTCCAGCAGTGGGACCGTTGGCACGACAGCCGACTGACCCAGGTGACCCGGGCCTTGCAGCCGCTGGCCTGGGGCATCACCACCCTCGGCGTCGACACCCGAGCCTTGGCGAGCCAGGATTTCGGGCTGACCGCCGCCGCCGGCATCATGCCCGACGGACTGATCTTCGCCGTGGCCGACGCCAACGACCTGCCGCCCGCGCGACCGATCGCGCCGCTCTTCACCGCCAAGCGCGAACGCCTCGGCGTGTGGCTCGCGGCGCCGCTGCAACGTCCTGGCGCCCACGCCAGCAGCGATACCGGCCAGGTCGATGGCCGACACACCCGTTGGCGCCGGCGTCAGGCCGAGGTCGCGGACGATCATCCCGCGGGCCAGCCACGCGAGATCGCGATGGCCGATCTCAACCTGCGCGTGCTCTTCGAGGGCGAATCGCTCGACGGCCTGGCCGCGCTCAAGATCGCCGAGATCCGCCGCGATCCGACCGGTGGGTTCGCGCTGGTCGATGACTACGTGGCGCCGTGCCTGCATCTCGCCGCCGCCCCCGCGCTGGTCGGCAGCCTGCGCCGGGTGGTCGAGATCCTGGTCGGTCGCGCGGGCGAGATCGCGCGCGGCCGCCGCAGCCGCACCCAGGGCCACGTCGAGTTCTCGGTCAGCGAGGTCGCGTCGTACCTGATGCTGCACACGCTCAACGGAGCGATCCCCGAACTGATGCACTGGCTCGGCCACGGGCAGGCCCATCCGGAAGCGGTGTTCGTCCGTCTCGCCAGCCTGGCCGGGCAACTCGCCACCTTCTCGGACGATGGTCAGGCCAGCGACCTGCCGTCCTACCGCCACGACGAGCCGATGGCGTCGTTCGCCGCCATCGAGTCTCGGCTGCGCGGACTGCTGCAGACGGTCATCCCGACGCGCTACATCCCCATCCCCCTGGCACCGGTCAGCGAACGGGTGCAGGCCGGTGCGATCCCGGATGCGGCCGATGGCGCGCGACTCTACCTCTCGGTGTTCTCCGCGCTGCCGGCCGAGCGCGTGCTGCGCGACGTGCCGCACAAGGCCAAGGTGTCGTCCTCAGGCCGGCTCGCCGCGCTGATCGCCCAGGCCCTGCCCGGCGTACGTCTGACCTACCTCGCGGTGCCGCCCAGCGAGATCCCCGCCCAGCCCGGCGGCACCTACTTCGAGCTCGAGCGCACCGGCGCCGAATGGGACGGCGTGACCAAGACGCGCAGCCTGTCGATCTACCTGCCGCCCGAGTTCGCCGACGCGCGGACCGAGTTCCTCGCGATCAAGGACTGAGGGATGGCCGTCGCCGTCGCCAACCCAGCCGATCTGGGCGTCGAGCTGGTCAAGCTCGTGTGCTCGCTGTCGCAAGCCCCGGCTCCCGATGACGCCGAGGCGTTGCGCCTGAAGTGCGACCACCTGCTCGGTGAGTTCGTCACCAAGGCGCAGCGCGCTGGGACCGCGCCCGAGCACGTCGACGCGGCCAAGTACGCGTTCGTCGCGCTGATCGACGAGCGGATCCTCAGCTCGAACCTGAAGATCCGCGAAGCCTGGCTGACCAATCCACTGCAGCTCAAGCACTTCGACAGCTTCTCCGCCGGCGAGGATTTCTACACCCGGCTCGAGGCCTATCGCCACGGCTCGCATCCCGCCAAGGCCGATGTGCTCGAGGTCTACCACCTCTGCCTGTCCCTCGGCTTCACCGGCAAGCTCGGCGACGATCGCGGCCGCGAACGCCGCCGACTGCTCATCGATCAGCTCGCGGCCGAGGTCGGCAGCGCCCGCGCGTACCTGCCTGGTCAGCTCTCCCCGCATTGGACGCCGAGCGGCGAGGCGGCGCCTATCGCCGACGCCTGGCGCTGGAAGGGCGTGCCGGTGTGGGCGGTTCCGCTCGGCGTGATCGCCGGGGTGTGCCTGATCTACGTGGCGATGTATGCGTGGCTCGGCAGCTCCGTCGATGCCTTCGCCCGCGATTTCCCGGCACGCTGAGGACGATCGATGCGCCGCTGGCTCCCCGCGATCATCCTGGCCTTCGTCCTGCTGTTGATCTGGGTGATCGGCGACCTGCAGCGCGCCGAAATCTCCACCCGCGCCTGGCTGAGCATGGCCGCGGCCATCGTGATCGGGATCACCTGGATCGGTCCCCCCGCGCTGCGCGCCCTAACTGATCGCCGACGGCGCGGAGGGGCGCTGGACGCCGCATCCAAAGCTGGTCGCCGCCTGATCGAGCACCAGTGGCGCGAAGCCATGGCAGCGCTCGAAGCGCGCAACCTCACCGCTGCGACGCTCGCCCAGCCCTGGTACCTCGCGCTCGGTCCGACTGGGGTCGGCAAGACCAGCCTCATCCAGGACGGGGGCGTCGGGTTCGCCAGCCTGTCCGGCGGGCGTCCCGGCGGCAGCGATCCCAAACCGACGGCCACCTTCGAATGGTGGCGCAACGAGGACGCGCTGGTCATCGACACCGCTGGCCGTTTCGTCTCCGAACCGAAGGCGATGCCGGAGTGGCTGACCCTGCTGCGCCTGATCCGCTCGGCGCGCCGGCAACAGCCGCTCAACGGCGTGATCGCCTGCGTGGGGATCGGCGATCTGCTCAAGAAGGGCGAAGCGGCGATCGCCGCCGAAGCCCAGGCGCTGCGCGATCGGCTCGACGAGTTGACCGCCGAACTCGGCGTGGTCCTGCCGGTCTACGTGGTGTTCACCAAATGCGACCAGCTCGGCGGCTTCAAGAATTTCTTCGCCGACATCAACCGCGAGGACAAGGACCAGGTCTGGGGTTACACCCTGCCGTGGGCTCCGGGTCGGCCGTTCGACGCCGCGGTCACCTGCCCGGATGAGGCGCGCCGCCTGGCGACAGCCCTGCAATGCCGTCGCCTGGCGGCGCTGGGGCGCTGCGCCGATGACGATGCGCAGCGCAAGCTCTTCCAGTTCCCGATCCAGTTCAACGCCGCGCAGAAGTGGACCCAGGATTTCCTCGCCACCCTGCTCAAGCCCAACCACCTGCGCGAAAGCTCGGCCGCGCGCGGCGTGTATTTCACCAGCTGCTTCCACCCGCCTCCCGGCAGCCCCCACCCGACGACCCCCTCGGGCGGCAACTCGACGCGCGCTCCCCTGGCGTCCAAGCTGCCGGTGGCGATCGACGCCAGCGTGTTCATCACCGGTTCTGGACTGACCTCGACCGCGGCGGTGAACACCCGGGCGGACGCCCGCATCGGATTCTTCCTGCGCAACCTGATGGCGCGGGTGGTGATCGGCGACCGCGCCTTGGCGCGACCCACGCGGCGGGCGCAAGCCGCTGCGAAGCACCTGCGCTTCGCCTGCCTGGTGGTCGTGCCGCTGCTCGGCGCGATGACCATCGTCGCCATCGTCGCCTCGGCGGTCCGCTCGATGGCCTTGATCGAGGGCACGCGCAATCCGGCGCACGAGGTGATCACCGTCGAGCGCGCCAACCCGAACGACGCGCCGCAGAACCTCGCCGCGCTCGACAAGCTCGGCGAGCAGCTCGGCAGGCTGGTGCGCGGCGACCATCATCGCCTGGGGCCGGTGGTCGATGGCGTGGGCACCCTGTACTTCCGCCGCCTGCGCCTGGTCCTGCTCGATGCCTGCGCCGAACAGGTCCGCGCGGATCTCCAGCGACTGGAAACCGGCGCGGAGGGCGGCGACGGCGCGCACAACCGGCTCTTCGAGCTCTATCGCGCCTACCAGATGCTCGGCGGCAAGGTCGCCTCCTCGGCGCCGGTGCTCGAGCGGGCGCTCTACGAGCAACGCCGCTGGTTCCGCGCCGTCGACGTCGGCGGCAAGCCGACCGACTTCCAGACCGAAGTCCTGGCCAAGCGCCAACTGCCGCTGCTCGCCGACCTGCTCGGCGCGCACTGGAACCTGCCCTGCGACGAGCAGCTCATCGAGCGGGTGAACCGCTTGCTCGGCGAAACCATCTGGATCCGCCAGGGCTACGATGACGCGATGCGCTCGGTCCAGGGCCAGTTCCCGACCATGCGCGCGACCGCGCTGATCTCGGGCGCCGATTCCGCGGTGCTCACAGCAGGGCACGAGTTCCCGCAAGCCTTCACCCAGGCCGGCTGGGACGACGCCGTCGAATCGGCCCTGGGCGAGAAGTCCGAAGCGCTGGCGCGTACGCTCGCCGATCTCGGCATCCGCAAAGGGCGCGACGAGATCAACCGGCGCCTCGCCGAGCTGTTCGCCGCCGACCACGATCGCCATTGGCTCAGTCTGATCGCCAGCAGCCGCGCCGCCGGGCTGCACGACTTCCGCGACGTGCCCGACCACATCCTGCGCCTCACTAGCGCCGACTCGCCCTACCGCTCATTCATCAAGGCAGCGTGGAAAGGCCTCTCGCTGCGCACCTCGGGCGCCCAACTCTTCGCCTTCGGCGAGAGCACCGACTGGGTCGACCCCTGCCTGCAGGCCGTCGCCGAACTGCGCAAGGACGCGCAGAAGTTCCTGGCCGCCACCGAGGCCGGGCGTCGTGCGACCGACCCCAAGCACCTCAAGGAGCTGGCCGAACGCTTCAATGCGGCCTCGGCCCGCATCGGCGATGCGATCGGCGGCATCCAGCCCGCCGAGAAGCGCGCAGCCGTGCACCAGGGACTCAACAGCGTGCTGCACAGCTTGTTCGCTCCGCTCGATCGCGAGCTCGGGCTCGAGCAGCAGGCGGTGTGGGTCGATCGTGTGCACCGGCCGTTCACCGCGCAGCATGCCGGCAGCTTCCCCTTCGACTCCCAGGCCGTGCGCGAAGTCGCGCTCGGCGATTTCGCCAAGATGTTCAATCCGGTGTCGGGATGGGTCTGGAGTTCGATCCGCCCGATCGAAGACCTGCGCGCGGTCCAGGTGATCGGCCGCCCCGCCCTGACCCTGTCGACCGCCTACGAAGCAGCGCTCAAGCGCGCCAAGGACATCCGCGACCTGTTCTTCGCCGGCAACAGCGAGACGGTGCACGCGCCCTTCGCCGTGGTGCTCATGCAACGCGAAGGTGTCGAAGACCTGAACCTGTCGTTCGGGGCCCAGTCGCTCGGCCTCTGGGACCGTCCGGACGCGCGCTTCCAGACCGCGCTCAAGCAGAACGATGCGCCGAGCGCGAAGGTCTCGATCCGCGTGGTCACCGACCAGTGGAAGACCCGCGAATACGCCAAGCAGGATTGGGCCCTGCTGCGCCTGCTGCGCGATGGGGACGCCAAGGTCCAGGCCAACGGCAGCTACCTCTTCACCTGGCCGTTCGAAGGCAAGGCCGCCGGCAGCAACGTCGAGTTCAAGGCCTGCCTGATGCTCGAACCGGGCGGACTCGACCGGGCGATCGTCGGCGACCTGTTCAGCGGATTCGTCGTGCCCGATCGCATCGTCGATGCAGCGACCACGAGGGACGAGCCACGGTGAACGCCCCAGCCCCCGCCCAGGTGAGCATCGCCACCACCCCGATCAACGCCGCTCAGCCATCCGGCGAGTCAGCGCGCTATGATGCAGAATTCCTCCGCCTCGAGGAGCAGCTCGGCAAGCTCGGCTCGTTGACCGGCGGCGCAGTCGACTGGTCGCAGATCGAAGTCGATGCGACGGCGATCCTGACGCGCCGCTCGAAGGACGTCCTGGTCGCCGTGTACCTGGCCCGGGCCTGGTTCCAGTTGCGCGGACCAGCCGGCCTTCGCGATGGGCTCGGCCTGGTGCGCGATCTCCTCGCCACGTTCTGGGACAGCTGCTTCCCCCTGCTCGCCCGGGTGCGCGCGCGCCGCGCCGCCCTGCAATGGCTCGGCGACGGCATCGAACCGCTGGCGCCGGGGCTGGCCGCGGACCCGGCCAAGCTCGCCGAATGCCGCGCCATCGTCGACGCTATCATCGCCTTCGCGGCTGGACGCTTCGAGGATGACGATTGCGGACTCTCGGGCCTGCGCCGCGCGCTCGTCCGTGCCGCCGAGATGGCCCAAGCCGACGGGATAGCCCAGGCCGAGGTGCAGGCCCAGACCGACCAGCCGATCGAGGACTACGTGAACACAACCCGAACCGATCGTCCCCGTCCGAGCATGCCCGCCGGTGCGATCGCCGACCGCGACGAGGCGATCCGCCGCCTGCGCGAGGTCGCAGACTGGTTCCAACGCAGCGAACCGCATGGGCCGGTCGGCTTCCTGGTCCAGCGCGCGGTCCACTGGAGCGGGATGTCGTTCCAGGAGGTGTTCCGCGACCTGCTCGCCAACAACGCCCAGGCGCAGAACGAGCTGTGGCAGTCGTTGGGCCTGCGCCCACCCGAATCCCGCGACGGCTGAAGCGAAGTCCGGGCCAACGCCGAACGCCCGCCCCGCGAGCGGGACGGGCGCGCGGCGCCGCACTGCATGCCGACTGCTGCGTTCAGCCGGCACCGACCGGAGCGACCACGAGCGTGAAGGAGATCGTGGCTGCCGGTCCGACCGTGCCCGTCGCAGAGACCGGCGTGGCGGTGACAGTGTGGCCGCCGGCTCCCAGGTCCCAGGCGCGGTAGTCGCCTGCGTCGTCGTGCGCCAGGGCGTACGGGGCGGTTCCTTCCGTCGCATAGGCCCCGTTCCCATCGAGCCCAAAGTTCACCCGGACGGCGCCGGTGGCGTTGGCGCGCAGGTTGAGTTGAGTGGTTCCGATCGCCGAGGTGTCGATCACCGCTCCCGGGGTCATCGGGTCGTGGCCCGGGACCGGCAGGTTGGTCACCGCGTTGATCAGGGTGAAGCTGGAGACGGTCGGTCCGCTGGTCACCGCGGTCGCCGGGCTCACGACGATGCCCGAGAGCTTGGCGTTGTCGATGTCGCTGCGCAGGGTGATGGTCAGCGAACCGTGGGCGACGGTCAGCGGCAGCACCTCGTCGTAAGCCGCGCGCCCGCCGACTTTGGCGAAGATATCGAGGTTGGCGATGCGCTCCTGGCCTTCGACGAGCACGTCGAACACCCGCTTGCCTGGAGCGGTCCAGTGGATTTCCGCGAACTGCAGGCGCAGCGTGTACGACCCGTTGGCGACCGGGATGGCGTAGGTGCAGGCGCCGTTGCGCTCGCTGCAGTAGAGCGGATCCGCCTCGGTGCCGGCGATCGCGGTGGCCGCGATCGCGTAAGTCCCGCCGCCGGTCACGTACTGGTCGGCGCGGTACGGGGTGCCGTTCGGCGCGGTGTAGGCGGGCCCGCCGGCATTGATGGCGATGATCCCCGCGACCGGTGTCTGGACCGTCTCCGCGGTGGTGGGCGGAGCGGTGGCGGGGAGGACGACGATGCCCGCGATCGTCGCGTTATCGACGTCGGTGCGCAGGGAGATGGTCAGCGATCCATCGGCGACCGTGACCGGTACGACGATCTCGAGGGCGGCGCGCGCGCCGACCCTGGCGACGATATCGAGATCAGCGATGCGCTGCTGGCCTTCGACGAGCACGTCGAACACCCGCTGCCCTGGGGCGGTCCAGTAGAGTTCGGCGAACTGCAGGCGCAGCGAATACGAGCCGTTGGCGACCGGGATAGCGTAGGTGCAGGCACCGAAGCGTTCGGAGTGGTAGAGCGCGTCGCCATCGGTGTTGGCGATCGCGGTGGCCGATATCGCGTAGGTCGATCCGCCGGTGACGTACTGGTCGGCACTGTAGACGGTACCGTCCGGAGCGGTCCAAGCGCCGCCGCCGGCGTTGATGGCGATGACGCCGGCGACCGGCTGCGTCGGCTGCGTCGGTGACGTGGTCGGCGCGCTGGCGCTGAACGAGATCGCGGTGCTGGTCGTGATGGCGCCGCGGTCATCGGTCGCCCGCGCCCACACCGTATGGGTCCCGCTCGTCGCCGTGTGCGTCCAGGTCCAGGGCGCAACGGTGCGCTGGCCGATCACCACCCCGTCGATCAGGCATTCGACCGTGCTGATCGCGCCGTCGGCGTCGCTGGCGTTGGCCTGGACCGTCAGGGTCGTTCCCGCCGTGACCGTGGTACCCGCGGTCGGGCTGGTCACCTGGACCGCTGGCGCCTGGTTGGCCGGGACGGTGGTGCCGGTGATCGTCACGGTGCGCACCGACGCATGGCTGACCCCGGGGAAGGCGTGGTCCTTGAGCGCGTTCGGGGCGTTGGTGCGACGCATGTCGATGATCACCGTGTCGTAGGATGCGGTGTTCAGGTGGACCGCGTAGGCGGTGTTGATGGCATGGTTGTCCTGGATGATGGTGCCGAGCACGCCAGGGATCCCCTCGTCGATGTAGTTGCTGCCCAGCGGCTGGTAGAGCACGTCGTTGAGGAAGCCCTCGGGGAAGTTGGCGTCGACCACCGCCGGGACGTTGGGAATGCCTGCGGTCAGGGTGTTGCCGCGCATCTCGATGCCGATGACCGAGGTGCCGAATGTCCGCGGATCCTTGGGCTGCACGGTGTGGACGCCGATGAACGCGCCGTTCGAGTTGTCGGTGTTGGCGACGGTGTTGCCGATGATCTGCACGTCGTACATCGGCACCAGGTGGTTCGAACGGTCGCCGTAGGCGGTGGCCTGCTGCCAGGGCGAGAGGTCGATCGAGCCGCTGTTGAGCAGGTTGTTGCCGACGATCGCCACATCGAGGGTGGCGTTCTGGTAGAGCGTGATGCCGCGGCGGTTGCCTTCGAAGCGGTTGCCCTGGACCAGCCAGTTGCGCGAACCCCAATTGAAGATCGCGTAGCGGCTGCCGGCGGTGGGGATGACGTCCCAGGCGCGGTCGACGTTGAGCGTCCCGCCCGAGCGCGAGGTGATCGACCGCCACTGGCCCATGCCGGTGCCGTGCACGATCGCCACCACCGGGCGCATGCGGTAGGCGCCCCAATTCTTGCTCGTATCCACGACTGTCGTCGCGGTCGCCGAACTGACGATGCCGCGGTCCTCGTCGACGCGGTCCGGACCGCCGCCCTCCGAGATGATGCTCTCGCCGTCGTTGATGTTCTGCGACGGTCCGTTGATCACCTTGAAGAGGTTGCCGGTGACCGCGACGTTCTCGGCAAAATTGAGGATGAGCACGTGGTTGCAGAGGTTCAAGGACACCGGCCAGCGCGCGGCGCCGTCGCGGTAGATGTTGTTGTTCTCGATCACGCTGTCGCGGACATGGCCCATGTTCAGCCCGTCGACCGCGTAGGTGAAGTTGTTGCGCTGCATAACGACGTTCTTGCAGCCGTTGAACTGCACGGGGCCGTGGTAACCGGCGATGTCGTCGACGCCCTGGATGAAGCCGCTGTCGGCGACCACCATCTTGTCGCTGTTGGCCAGCCACAGCCATGACCCCCGGTTGATCTCCCACGTGATGCGCTTCAGGAACAGCTCGGTGCCCTGGCCGGTCATGGTGTTGTAGAACTGGCCAGTGGTGTCGGCGTTCGACATGGTGAGATCGGCGAGGCCGTTCTGCTTGCCGCCCCAGATCATGCACCAGCGGCCGTCGCCGCCCTGTCCGTAGCCGTAGCGCAGGAAGGTCTGACCCTTGCCGGCACCTTGCAGCACCACGCGATCCCGCATGTAGAGACCGCCGCTGGCGCTCAGGACCATCTTGTACTGCCCAGCCGGCAGGTAGACGATGCCGCCGCCGGCGGCGCTGGCGCGATCGACCGCCTGCTGGATGGCGGCGTAATCGTTGGCGACGCCATCTCCGACCGCTTTCAGGCTCAGGCGTCCATCGGTCTTCACGTTGTAGACGTTGCCGTGGAAGTTCAGCTTGGCCGCCCAGGGAACGCCGAGCTGGAAGTAGTCGGTTCCAGCGGCGATGGCCAGCACGCTACGCTCGACGCGGGTCTCGCCGGCGGCACCGCCCCGCCCGTTGCTGACGTGCACGTCGTAGGTGGTTCCAGGCTGCAGGTTGCTGGGCGCGGTGATGGTCAACGCGTACGCCGTGCTGCGGATCTGGTCGACGATCGCATCGGTACTCGCGGTCTGACCGCGCGGCACGAAGCGGACGCTGGTCGCGCCGCCCGCCAGCGTGAGATCGCGGCCGAAGATGCGCAGGGAAGTGCCGGGCCCCGCTTCGGGCGAGTCGAAGTGCATGCCGCGGGCGCGGTTGATCCACATGCTGCGGCTGCGCGCTCCGCCGTCCTGGACCCACAGCTGGTACAGGTCCAAGCCGATGTTGGTCGGCAGGCGCGCGGTGATGTGGCCATTGCTCTGCACCAGGGTCGGCAGCGCGATGGCATTGGTCGAAGTTCCGACGCTGAGCCAGGCCGTCGCACCGGTGCCGAAGCTGCCTTGCACGTTGATGGCGTCGCCAGGTCGCGCCGAGGCGCTGGCGTGGAAGATGTAGGGGTCGGCGGCGGATGCGCTCGCGGCGATCAGCACCAACAGGAGGAGGCGCGTAGGCATGTGCGGGTTCTCCGAGGGATTGGGTCCTCAGAGGGAGTCCGCATCCGGAACTTTATGACGCTCACCGGCGAGCCGATCGCCGCGGTGTGTCGCACGGGCGCGCGGTGTGCTGAGCGGGAAAATACCAGGATCCACGTTGTGCGCCAAATGACTCGCGCCGCATGCACCGCCTCAAGCAGCATCCTCGCACGGATCAGCGCACTTCGCTCCACTGGTCTACGGCCGTGCACACGTAGAGGTTGCGGCCAACGGGAGCATCGAGCTTGACGAACCATTCGCCGACCTGCGCGCGCGCTGGCAGTGCCAGTCCACAACGCGCGGGACGGGTGCGATGCGCGCGGCTTGCGTCGATTGCACCATTTTTAACGGCTCGATCCGGGACGGGTGTCTCGGTCCCCCATTCCGCGGCGAGCGGAGTCCAGGCTCCCTGCGCCGTGCAGACCAGCACCTCGCTCGCGCCCTGATCGGATACGCGCAGGAACAGGTCGCCAGGTTGGTTGTCGGGCGGAGCCGTAGTGCCCAGCGCGATCGGCTTGGCCCCGTCGGCCGCGGCGAAATCGATGGGGCGCGTGATCCTGACCAGGCCGCCGACTTCGACGGCGCCCCTCCCATCGACGCGCGCATCGAGCTCCGAGCGCAGCATGCCCGCAGCATCGGGCAGGAACGGATCAACCGCATGCGATCCCAGGGTCTGGTAGAGGTTCCCGCGCATGAGCGCCGATGCCTCGCCGCGCAGCGCCAGGCGCGGCATCGCGCCAAAGCCTCCGATGACCAGGTTCTCGATCCGCAACCGGGCAGGCAGGGCGTAATCGATCGCGAGGGTAGGCTGTCCTTCGAGCAATGACCAATATCCACCGAGGATCACGACTGGCGCGGACGCTGCTGCCTCGTCGGTGACGAGCAAGGCCCGCGCGTTGGTGCTGATGAGATCCGCGATGGTCACCGGAGCGGTGGGCGCCGTGAGCCGGACATCGGCGTCGCCGTGGCCGCGCATGTGCCCGCCGATCAGTTCGACCGCGCCGCGCACCACGTGGATGCCCACGGTTCCTTGCTGGTAAGGCTCTGGGAACGAGTGGATCGCCAGTGCCCGCACCGACCGGCCGCTCTCGATCCGCAGGAATTCGCCGCCATGACCCTGGGCTGCGGCATCGCGGATGATCACGGGCGGGCCGACGCTGCCCTGGCGCCCATCCACGACCGCGATGGCGGTATCGACTCCGGAACCGCTGATCCTGATGCTGGCGATGACGATATCCGCGGCGGTGGCGGGTGCGTCGTTCGTCGCTTCGAGGTGCACGGCTTGGGCCAACGGCGCGTCATCTTCAGCGCGGATGCGCAGATCGGTGAGCCGCGCCCCCGCGGCATCGCGGATGATCACCGCCGGGGAGGTCGCATCACCGCTCCACCGCACGGTCGCGCCATTGCCGACCAGGCGGGTACCGGGCGCATCGATCACCAGCGGGGTGGTGATGCGGTAGGTCGCGTGGGCCCGCAGCACCACCGGCTGCGAGCTCCCGGCCGAGCGCAATGCTTCCTGCAATGACGCGCTGTCGTCGGCGACACCATCGCCGACCGCTCGCACCGCTGGCGGATTGGTCGCGTAGCGCTGGCTGGCATCCGCGACCGGCGTCGCGGTGGTCGGCAAGGCGGCGCTCTCCGGGGCAGCGTCCGTCCCGCGAACCAGCGATTGCCCGCTCGCTTCGCCGACCCCCCTGCCGAGCTGGCTCCAGCGCCCGTTGCGCAGGCACACGTGCAGATTGCCGCCAGGTGCGCTGCCGGTGCAGAAGAAGACGTCGCCGAGGGTGCAGCTGTCGGGCAAGGTGGGACCGACCGGCGCCGGTCTGGTCGAACTCGCGCCCGATCCGTCCCATACCGCTCCCATCAACGCATCACCCCGCATGACCGGCTGGCCCTGCTCGTCGGTGCAGCACACGCGGGAGCGGACGACGATGCTGCGCGTATCCGGCGCGTTGATCACCGGTTCTTCGAATGCCGATCCGATGGCTCCGAAGGTGACCCCATCCATCAGCAGCGCAGTCGGGACCGGCGCACCCAGGCGGATCCGCGGCAGCGGGGCGACACCGGATCCGAGCACGGTATCTTCGATGACCAGCGGCCCGGGAAAACGCAGGTCGATGACGCAACGATCCTCGGCGAGCTGACCGCTGATGAAGCTGCTGTCGGCGATGCGCACCGGGAATGGGGCGGAAGACGACGCGCTCGTGATCAGCAGCCGACGCGATCCGGTGCTTGACCAACCGGTGATGGTGGCGACCTGCTGCGGGTCGTCGAAACGGAAATCTGCGTCGGTGCTTCCCCTGCCGGTCCCGCCGTGGACGACGACGCTGCGCACCGCGCGCACGCAGCAGCTGAACGGTGCGTCGGGGCGCGCCACGAACGTGCAGCCGAACAGGCGGACATTGCGCGCGGTCGTGGCTGCGACGAGGACCCCCGCTTCGCTGTACCCGGTCATCGCCACGCGGTCGAGCAGGTGGAAATCGTTGTCGCATTCCCAATCGGACGCCGACCCAGCCGTCACCCGCACTCCGACCGCCAGCGACGACGACCCGGCGTCGATGGTCAGGTTGCGCAAGACCAGATCGCCGGACTTGCCTGGGAGCAGGCCGCTGTCGCAGCGGATGGCGGCATCGAGCGGGGCCAGCGTGGTGATGGTCAGATCCTCGACCACGGTGCGGCGCGCGGCCCGCATGACCAGGGCCGCATCGTCCGAGGGACCATCCCACAGGAGCGTGGCGCCATTGCCGACGATCCGCCCACCCGTGACGTCGGCGACCAGCAACGGGGCGGTGATGCGGTAGCGTGCGCTGGACTCGAGCAGCACGGTCGCCATCGCGCCATCCGCTCCGATGGCCGAGCTCACGGCGCGTTGGATCGACGCCGTGTCATCGGCGATGCCGTCACCGACCGCGCCGAAGTCGGCCACGGCGACGAAGGCGCCGCCTCGCGCGGGCCGGTCGGTACGCTCCGCCACCAATGGCCCTGGGCGCTTGGTCTGGCTCGCGAAACCTGCGGCAACGTCGATCGCCGTGGCGTCGCCGGTGCGCGCGAAGCGCACCAAACCCTCACTCACGCTCAGCGAGGCCTCGCCGGCTTCGACAGCGATCCGGAACCGGGTGCCGACCACGGTCGCCCGTGCCAGCGGCGTCGCCACCACCAGCGGCTTGCCCGCGGGCTGCGGCTCGACCGCACAATCCACCGCCCCGCGCTCGACGAACAGGAATTTTCCGCCGTCGACCCCGACCCGCACCTCGCTGTCAGCGGCGATCCGCGCGACGCTGCCATCGCGATAGCGCAACGCCGCGCTGGCACCCGGACCGACCTGAACCATGGAGCCGACAGCGACGGGAGCGCCGTTGACCGCGAGGACGGCGGCGTCGTCATCGACGATCAGAACCGAGCCTCGATCGACGATCAGTCGCGGATGATCCGGGGCTGCGCCCGCGGCCAGCCACCAGCCGATCACCAGGCAGGCCGCCGCAGCCGCAGCCAACGGAGCCATCCAGCGCCAGCGGCGCTGCGCGCGCAGCTGCGCGACCGCACGATCGCCGGCCCGGCACAGCTGGCGACCCGATGCCAGGCACGCATCCGCGTGCAGGATCGCATCGACGGCGCGCATCTTCCCGAGGACGTATGGGGAGGCCGGATCATCGATCGCATCGACGGGTCCGCTCATGGCTGTTCCCTGCCGAAACGCTTGCCCAGGCAGTCGGCTACCGCCAAGCGCCCGCGCTCGAGGCGCTTGAGCACGGCGGGCAGGCTGATCGACAACTCCTCGGCGATGGCCAGGGTCGCTTGTCCGCGGTAGTAGAACCGCTCGCAGCAATCCTTGAGCAGCCCGCCGAGCTTCTGCACGCAGTCGCGGACGGCGCAGATCCGTTCGCTGCCATCCGAGATCTCGATGGCGTCCAATGCCCCGAACACGTCTTCGATGCCTTGGAACACGCGCGGATCGGTGGCCGATTCGCGCGTGCGTCTCGCCAATTCGGCGAACGCCAGGTTGCGAGCGATGGTGCGCAACCAGGCCGGGAAAGCCGCGGGCTCCTTGAGGGCGGCCAGATTCTGGAAGGCGCGGACGAATGCTTCCTGGCAGACATCGTCCACCCGCTCCGCATCGCCGATGATGGCGCGGACATACGCATGGAGCATGGGCTCGTGCAGATGCACGAGGATCGCGAAGGCATCGACATCGCCCATGCCCTTCCAGATACCCCAGGCAGGACTTTTATGACATGCCATCCGTCCGATAGCGGAGAACTGTCAGGCGGGCGTCACCGAACGAGGCCGCTGCGATGGCGCATTCCCGGCAAAATGTTGCTGACGTTGCGGGCAGCTGGGTTCAGGACTCGATCAGCAGCCAGCAGGCCACGCCCACGATCGCCACCAGCGCGAGCACGGCGAGCGACCACGGGATCCAGCCCCGCCGGCGAACGACCACCGCCGCTCGGGCAGCGGCGAAACCCGAGACATCCTCGGGATCGACCAGCACCTGTTCGAGCTCATGGATGAACGCCGTGGCGTTCTGCGGCCGATCGGCTCGGTCCTTGGCCAAGGTGCGCAGCAGGAAGGCGCATAGCCCCGCGGGAAGCTCCGGCGTGTAGGTGCGCGGCGGCGTCGGTGGCTCGCGGATCACCTTCTCCATGATCTGGTAGGCGTTCTTGCCGACGAACGGCGTCTCCCCGCACACCGCGTGGTAGAAGGTCGCGCCCAGGCCGTAGATGTCGGTCGCCGCCGAGACGTTCTTGGCGTCGGTGACCTGCTCGGGCGCCATGTACCCGGGCGAGCCCATCTGCGCACCCGCCATGGTCAAGCCGACCGCGCTCTCGGCCGAGGGCTTGAGGTTCTTGGCGAAGCCGAGGTCGGCGAGCTTGGGCGTGCCGTCCTTGGCGATCAGGATGTTCCCGGGCTTGAGGTCGCGATGGACGATCGCGTGCACCGACGCGTGCTCGAGCGCGCGCGCGATCTGCAGCGCGTGCTGGGCCGCTTCCCGCCACGGCAGGCGGCCGCGGCTGTCGATCATCGCCTCGTAGGTGCCGCCCTCGACCAGCTCCATGACTAGGTAGTGGACCCCGTCGTGCTCGCCGCCACCGAGCACGCCGACGATGCTGGGGTGCGCGAGCTTCACGGCGATCTGGGCTTCGCGCTGGAAGCGCGCTAGCAGTTCCTCGTCCTTGGCGACCTCACGATCCAGGAGTTTGACCGCGACCCGCGACCTATCGCCGTCCTCGCCTTCGTAGACCGCGGCCATCGCGCCCTTGCCGAGCAGCCGGCTGAGGGTGTAGCCGGCGAACACCCGGCCGACGTTCTCGTCGCGCGCCGCAGCGGGCACGCGCAGCGCCTTGCCGCATTTCGG